>JAPLKS010000017.1:300000-519085 GCA_026387915.1 Gemmatimonadota bacterium | reverse complement strand
AGTTCGGCGTGCAACTTGGTGTCGTCACGAAGGCCGAGCTCTTCGTCCGTCGGCCCAGAGGGGCCGAGCCCACTGCCCGCCCCCGCCGACGCCGCCTTGAGCGCCGTCATCATCTCGCCGAGTTCTTTTTCGGCTAGCGCGGCTTCCGCCTCCTGTACGTCCAGTTTGCGCTCCAACACCGCAATACGTTCGGAATGTTGCGTCTCAAACTTCTCGGCAATCGCCACCGTCTCGGCGTCGTTGATGCCGGCGGCGAGCGCCTTCCGGCGTTGGACCGTGGCCAGTGACTCCCGCTCGGAGGTCAGCTTTTGGCGGGTCAGTTCCGCGAGTTCCCGCACGTCCGTGACGCCGAGTTTGACGCTCGCCATCGCCCGTTTCATGTCGGCGATCACAGCGCGGCGGTCGGCCGGGGCAACCCGGCCCTGGAGCAGATCCTGAATGGCGTCTTTGAGCGAATCAAACATCGGCAGTAGGCGTGGGAAGGAGAATGGTGTAGGATAGAGAATGCCATCGATTGTCGCCATTAGTGCTTCTGCCGACGCCGAACGGGTGCGCCTCTCCCTGAACTATGTACGGTCAGCGGAGGGCGCAGGTTTGGCCCCGATGCTCATCCCACCGCTGAGCGACCCGTCGCAGGCCGCCAGACTGCTCGCCGGCGCCTGCGGATTGCTCCTCACGGGCGGCGAAGACGTCGACCCCCGACGCTACGGCGCCACCGCCCACGCCGCCACGCAGGCCCCCAACGTCCTGCGCGACGACACCGAACTTGAGCTCCTCCGAGTGGCTCGCGCACGGCAACTGCCCGTGCTCGCCATCTGCCGCGGCATGCAGCTGATCAACGTCGCGCTCGGCGGGTCGCTCGTGCAGGACATTCCCTCGCTACGGCCCTCCGAGATCCGCCACGATCAGCCCGACCACGCGGTGGGACGCTGCCACTCCGTGTCCGTGATTGCCGACAGCACACTGGCGCGCGCCATGGGGGTCACCACCCTCGACGTGAACTCATACCACCACCAGTGCGTGGATCGCGTCGCGCCCGGGCTCTTCGTGAACGCCACCGCGCCGGACGGGATAATTGAGGGATTCGAGAGCACCGACCCTGGCTGGTGGATGCTCGCGGTGCAATGGCACCCCGAAGATCTCACCCGCGACGTGATGGGCTGGGAGCGCGGGATCTTCCGCGCCTTTGCGGAGCAGGCAGCGCGCTTTCAGCGCACTTTGCAGCCGTAGCCAACCCCCAAGGGGCGCACGCACGGGTTAGGGGACCCTCGAATAGCGGGCCGAAGTACTACACCCAGCCCCACACGCGCTCTAACTTTGATACTTCGCTTCCAAAGGCCCCGTGCTGTACATCTGCATCCCCTCGTATAACGAAGCGCCGACCGTCGGCGTGTTGCTCTGGCGCATCCGCAAGGTGTTCCAGGAGTACTCGCGCGAGTATGAAGTCATCGTATATGACGACGGAAGCACCGACGGCACACGCGAGGCCCTCGCCCCGTACGCCAAGGTGATGCCCATCACGGTGATTGGCCGCAAGGATCACCGCGGCTACGCGGCCGCGGTTGACGCCCTGTTCCGTACCGCGAGCGACCGCACCAAGTATCCGCGTCGCGACGCGGTGGTGCTCATGCAGGCCGATTTCACCGATCTCCCCGAGCATCTCCCGGAACTCGTCAAACGGTTCGAAGGGGGTGCCGACGCGGTGATCGTTGACCGAGTGCTCGGCGCCACGGCGCCTGAACCGGTGCGCAAGTTTGCCCGCGCCGTGCGTTACCTGCGTGCATTGTGGCCCATTCGCTCGTTCCTCACCGTGCCCGGCGTACAGGATCCGTTCAGCGGCTTCCGCCTGATGCGCGTGACCGTGGTGCGCGACCTGCTCAAGGAAAACGGCGACCAGCCGATGAGCGACGCGCCCGTGTGGGCCATCAACGCCGAATCGTTGCGTGCGGCCATGCGACTGGCGCGTCGCGTTGAAACCGTGCCGCTCGAAGCCCGCTGGGATGTTCGGCCGCGCGAGAGCCGCGTGCGCCCGTGGCCGGATGCGGTCGATCTCGTCAAGCGCGGTTGGGCCGCGCGGTCGCGCCGCACGCCGAGCCCGGTCGTCTGAGGACGGTGTCCGTGCAGGCCCGCGCCGCCATCGGCGCTTTGCTATTGGTGTGCGCCGCCGTTGCTGTAGGTCTGGTGCCGATCCAACACGCGAGCGCACAGCGAGCCACCGAAGCCGCCGCCGTGGTGCCGACCGTCGCGCCCTTGGGTACGACGCGCACCGGCGTCCCGTGGGCCACCGGCGAGTACCTCGAATACGACGTCAAGTTCAATAGCATCACCGCTGGGCTCGGACGCATTCAGGTGGTTGGCCTCGACACCGTGCGCGGACGCACCGCGTGGAAGCTGCAGTTCGCACTCACCGGCGGGATCCCGTTCTATCGGGTCAGCGACAGCTACTACAGCTGGATCGACACCGCCACGCTGTCGTCCCTGCGATTCGTGCAGCAGCTCTCCGAGGGGAACTACCACCCCACCCGCACCTTCGAAATTTTTCCCGAACGCGGAATCTTTCAACAGAACGGCAAGCCGGAACAAAAAAGCGTCGCGCAGCCGCTCGACGACGCGTCGTTTTTCTTCTTCATCCGCACCATCCCGCTGGAAGTCGGCAAGAGCTACGAGTTCAATCGCTATTTTAATCCCGAAGGGAACCCCGTCATTGTGCGCGTGCTCCGAAAAGAGCGCATTCGGGTTCCCGCCGGCACCTACGACGCGATCGTCATTCAGCCGATTATCCGCACCAAGGGCATATTCTCGCAGGATGGCATGGCCGAGCTCTGGCTCTCTGATGATCCGCGCCACATGCTATTGCAGATGAAGAGCAAGTTTTCGTTCGTCACCCTCGGTCTGTTCCTCAAAAAGTCCACGCTACCACCGCTTGGTCCGGAGTCGGGACGATGAGCAAGACCCCACGCGAAACCGATCTGTCGCGCGTCCGCACCGTACCGGTGGGCGCTCGCCCCAACAAAGTGCGCGCCGAAGACTTCAGCGCGCCCCCAGGCCCCGACCGCTCCTTTGCCGCATTCGTGAAGGCGCTCCCCGACGTCCTCGTCGCGCGCGACTTCCGCGCCGTTGTCGCCGCGCTCGCCGCCGCCAAGCGCGCGAACAAAGGGGTGATCGTCATGCTCGGCGGGCACATCGTGAAAACCGGACTCGCGCCGGTGCTCATTGATCTCATGCGCCGCGGCGTCATTACGCACCTCGCTATGAATGGCTCCGCCGCCATTCACGATTACGAAATCGCCCGCTTTGGCGGCACGTCGGAAGATGTGGCCGCCGGTCTTCGCGATGGCACCTTCGGCATGGCTGAAGAAACGGGCCGCGGAATGAATGACGCATTCATTCGCGGCTCGGCGGCGGGGCACGGTATGGGCGAGGCCGTCGCGGAAGCACTCAATGCCGAGCCAGCCCTCGCACATCCCGAACTTTCCGTGGTGCTCAACGCGTGGAAGCTCGGCGTCCCAGTGACCGTGCACGCGGCGATTGGCGCGGAAATTATTCATCAACATCCCGCGGCCAGCGGCGCTGCGATTGGCGACACCAGCCATCGCGACTTCCGCCGCCTCGCGGCGAGCATCGAAACGCTCAATGACGGCGGCGTGGTACTCAACTGTGGCAGCGCGGTGATCATGCCCGAGGTGTTCCTCAAGGCGCTCACCATAGCGCGCAATGTGAACGCTGGCAAACCGCAGGGCTTTGTGACGGTGGACCTCGACATGCAGCGTCACTATCGCCCGCAGGTGAACGTGGTGCAGCGCCCCACCATGGACAGTGGCAAAGGCTACGCGATCACGGGCCACCACGAGATTATGGTGCCGCTCCTCGCGTGGGCCGTGGTTGAGGAACTGGAGCGAGGCTAACGCCTCCTGGCGGAGCTCGCGGATGCATACACGAAGGGGCACGGCCAATGCGGCCGTGCCCCTTCTGCGTTCTCGCGCGCTCCGATCCGGGTCGGGCCGCGCGGCTTAGCTCACGAGTGGGTGCTCCCCGAGAACCTGTCCTCCAGCGACCGTGCCGTACTCGGGCTCACGATGCGAAGGATGAAGTAGATCAGGGCGCCCCAGAACAGAATCTTGATGGCGAGAATCGCCACAATAGCAAAAACGCCTAAGAGCCCAGCCAGCACGCCAAAGACAATCTTCAGCGCAAAGAGCCCGACGATCGCCATGAGGCCAATCATGAATAGCGTGCGTAGCATTGCCATGTCCTCGAGAGAGTCACTGGTCCTTACGGAAGTTTGGGGGCGTGCGTTTCAGCTGGCTACGGCTTCCGCCGGAGCCGCCGAGGTGGGGGTGGAAACGCCCACCGTCCCCTCTACTTGATAACCGCCGAGATAGGGCCGAACAGCGCTTGGAATTGAGTAACCTTCTATTCTATTTACGATGGTTACTATGCTCTGGCGGAGGGCTAACACCATCCCTAGATTCGACTTCTGGCACTGGAATGCACGCGCTCGGCACCCCTCTCGCTCCATCTGGAATGACCGACCATCTCTATCAGATTCTCGGCAGGCACCGCGCCGATCCGCTCCCTGATCGCAAGCCCAACTGGCTCAAGGTCAAGGCGCCCGGTGGCACCGGCTATCTGGGCCTCAAGAACATGATGCGCGAAATGGACCTCCATACCGTATGTGAAGAGGCCCGCTGCCCGAACGTGGGAGAATGCTGGGATCACGGCACCGCCACCTTCATGATCCTCGGCGATGTCTGCACCCGGAACTGCGCCTACTGCGCGGTGGCCCACGGTCGCCCGCCCAAGTACGACCCCGCCGAGCCGGCGCGCGTAGCCGAAGCGGCCGAAAAAATGAAACTCCGCCACCTCGTCATCACGAGCGTGGATCGCGACGACCTCCCCGACTTTGGCGCGTGGGTCTTTGCCGAAGTCATTCGCCTGGTGCACGAGAAGGTCCCCGGCTGCTCGGTGGAAGTGCTCGTCCCCGACTTTCAGGGAAACGAAGACTCCATCCGCATGGTTCTCGAGGCCCGGCCGGAGATCTACAATCACAACACCGAGACGGTGCCGCGCCTCTATAAAAAGGCGCGCCCAGGTGGCCGCTACGAGCGCGTGAAGGAAATCTTCCGCTTCGCCAAGCGCACGTCGCCGGATACTCCCACGAAAACGGGAATCATTCTCGGCATGGGCGAGACCAACGAAGAAGTGCTCGACACCATGCGCGACCTGCGCACCGTGGATGTCGACATCCTTACCCTCGGGCAGTATCTGAAGCCGAGCAGTGCGCACATCGCGCTCGACCGCTACGTCACCCCCGACGAGTTCCGCATGTTCTATGAAGAGGGGATGAAGATGGGGTTCAAGCACGTCGAGAGCGCTCCGCTCGTGCGTAGCAGCTATCACGCCTGGGAGCAGGTACAGGCCGCGGGCGTCTAACGCCGCACTTTCGCCATCGCGTCGCTCGCCCGTTCCCCTCCGCTCTTTTTCGCTTTACCAAACACCGATTCCGTCATGCCTCCAAAGAAGAAATCCGAAAACGGCTCCAATGCCGCGCTGCACAAGGAGCTGCTCCATGCGATGCTCCTGCAACGGCGCTTTGAAGAAAAAGTCGCCGAGGCCTATGCGCTCGGAAAAATCGGCGGGTTCTGCCATCTGTATATCGGGCAGGAAGCCGTCAGCACTGGCATCATCGCGCAGCTGCGCGACGACGACTACGTCATCACTACTTATCGCGATCACGGGCAGGCCATTGTGCGTGGTATGTCGCCGCGCAGCGTAATGGCCGAGCTGTTTGGCCGCGTGGATGGCTGCAGCAAGGGCAAAGGCGGCTCGATGCACCTGTTCGACCGCAATGTGAATTTCCTCGGCGGGCACGGCATCGTCGGCGGGCATGTGCCCATCGCGGCCGGCGTCGGCTTTGCTATCAAGTACCGTGGCGGCGATCAAGTCATGATCTGCTTTATGGGCGAGGCCGCCGTGAACAATGGCGCCTTCCACGAATCACTGAACATGGCCGGTCTCTGGAAGTTGCCGGTGGTCTTTGTGATTGAGAACAATGGCTACGGCATGGGCACGGCGGTGAGCCGGTCGTCGTCCATCAAGGACATGTACAAGCGCGGCGACACGTACAACATGCACAACGCCGTCGTGGACGGGCAGGACGTGATGGCCGTGCGCGCCGCGGCCGCCGAAGCCATTGCGCGTGCCCGCGCGAACTCCGAGGCGACGTTGCTCGAAGTGCGCACCTACCGCTACGTCGGCCATTCGATGTCCGACGCAGTGAGCGGCACGTATCGCACCAAGGCCGAGCTTGAGGAGTATCTGAAGCGCGACCCAATCAACTTGCTCAAGGCCGTGATGGAGGACGAGGGGACACTCTCCGACACCATGGTGCAGGAGATGGAACAGGACATCGCAGCGGTCGTGCAGGACGCGTGGGATTTTGCCGACGCGAGCCCGGAACCGCCGCTGGAGTCGTTGTACGAGGATGTGTTGGTAGAAACAACCTCGGGCTGACGGCAACTACAACTGCGAGTTGTCGGTTGACAGTTAACCGTTAACGGTAAACCGTCAACGACTGACCACCACTCGCAAATCACACGCGCCGCCCGCTGTCTACTGCCTACTGTGTACTGCCTACCGTCTACTCGCTTCTAATACCATGCCCGTAATCACCTATCGCGACGCGCTCAACCAAGCCCTACGCGAAGAAATGCACAAAGACGACCGCGTCTTCCTCATGGGTGAGGAAGTCGCGGCCTACAACGGCGCGTACAAAGTCTCCAAGGGACTCCTCGAAGAGTTCGGCGAGATGCGCGTGGTGGACACGCCCATCACCGAGCTCGGCTTTGCGGGCGTTGGCGTCGGGTCGGCCATGGTTGGGCTGCGCCCGGTCATTGAGTTCATGACGTGGAACTTCGCGCTGCTCGCGATCGACCAGGTGGTGAACGCCGCCGCGAAAATGTTGTATATGAGCGGCGGCCAGTATCCCATGCCGATTGTGTTTCGCGGCCCTAACGGCGCCGCGTTGCAGCTCTCGGCGCAGCACTCGCAGGCCTTTGAGTCGTGGCTCGCCCACATCCCGGGGCTCAAGGTCGTGGTGCCAGGGACGCCGTACGACGCTAAGGGTTTGCTCAAGAGCGCCATCCGCGACGACAACCCGGTGGTGTTTCTCGAAGGCGAAATGCTCTACAACACCAAGGGCGAAGTGCCCGACGAAGAATATCTCGTGCCCATCGGCAAGGCCGATCTCAAGCGCGAAGGCGGCGACTGCTCGATCATCACCAGCGGCAAGATGGTGCTCGTGGCCATGAACGCGGCTGATCAGCTCGCAAAGGAAGGGATTCACATTGACGTGGTGGATCTCCGCACCATTCGCCCGATGGACACCGAGGCGATTTACGCCAGCGTGCGCAAAACCAATCGCGCCGTGGTGCTCGAAGAAGGCTGGGAGATCTGCGGCATTGGCGCGCAGGTGGTGGACTACATCCAGCGTGAATGCTTTGACGATCTCGACGCCCCAGTGGTGCGCGTGCACCAGGCGGACGTCCCCATGCCGTACGCCAAAGCGCTCGAGAAGGCGGCCAAGCCGGATCTCGCCAAGACCATCGCGGCGGTGAAGAAAGTCATGTACCTCGAGGCCTAACCGATGGCGACCAAGATTTTCATGGAAGCACTCTCGCCCACGATGGAAGAAGGGCGACTGGTGAAGTGGCTCAAGAACGAAGGCGACGCCGTAAAGCACGGCGACGTGATGGCCGAAGTCGAAACGGATAAGGCGGTCATGGAGCTCGTCGCCCGTGGCGACGGCGTGTTGCGCGCCAAGCTCGTGCAGGAAGGGAGCGCGGTTGCCGTTGGAACTCTGGTGGGTGTGATTGGCGCCAAAGACGAAGATGTGAGCGCCTTGGTGGCTGGCGCGGGTGCTGCGGCTCCGGCCGCTTCCCCGGCTAGTGCCCCTGCCACCAGTGCAGCGCCGCGCGTTGGCGCTGCCCAACCCGCCGCCGCGCCAAGCTCGGCCAGCGCGAGCAGCACCGTGTCGCTCGGTTCTGCGTCCGCTGTAGGCCGCACCATTGCCAGCCCCCTCGCCCGCAAGCTCGCGGATGACCGCGGCCTTAGCCTCTCGGGCGTCACGGGCTCCGGCCCGAATGGCCGTATCGTCAAGCGCGACATCGAAGCCATCGCCGCCGCTACATCCGCGCCGGCCAAGCCGTCAGCGCCGACGCGCGCCGCCAGCGGCGCCGACTTCGAGGACATTCCGCTCACGCAAATCCGCAAGACAATCGCGCGCCGTCTCGCGGAATCCATCGGCCCGATCCCGACGTTCTACCTCACCGCCGAATTCGACTTGAGCCGCGCCGCCGAAATGCGCGCGGCAGCCGCTGAGCTGGGCGACGAGTTCAAAGTCTCGTTCAACGACATCATTCTCAAAGCCACCGCCACCGCACTCACGCAGCATCCGGAAGTAAATGCGCACTGGCTCGGCGATTCCATTCGCTATCACAATCGCGTGCACCTCGGCATGGCCGTCGCCACCGACGATGGGCTGATTGTGCCAGTGATCTTTGACGCCAACGAAAAGGGGCTCGGCGCCATTTCGCGCGCGAGCAAGGATCTCGCCAAGAAGGCCCGCGAGCGGAAGCTCAAGCCTGAGGAATACACGGGCTCGACCTTCTCCGTGTCGAACCTCGGTATGATGCAGATTGATCAGTTCACGGCCATTATCAATCCGCCCGAAGTCGGCATTTTGGCCATCGGCGCCATCGAAGACAAACCGGTGGTCGCGGCTGACGGTGGTTTTGAGATTCGCAAGAAGCTGCGGGTTACTATGAGCTGCGACCACCGCGTGATTGACGGCTCGGTGGGTGCTAAGTTTCTACAGACGCTTCGTCGGTTAATTGAGAACCCTCTGCTGCTGGTGCACTAGCATGGCATCCTTTGACGTGATCTTTCTCGGTGGCGGCCCGGCCGGCTATGTCGGCGCCATCCGCTCCGCCCAACTCGGCCTCACCGTGGCCGTCATCGAGCGCGAAGGGCTCGGCGGCACCTGCGTGCTCTGGGGCTGCATTCCCGCCAAGGCGCTGCTCGAAGCGTCGAGCATCGCCAACCGCGTCAAGCACGCCGCCGAGTTTGGCGTGATGGTCGGCGAGGTGAAGACCGACTTTGGTGTGGCCATGAAGCGCTCGCGCGACATCAGCACCAAGAACAGCAAGGGCGTCGAGTTCCTCTTCAAGAAGAACAAGATCACTTGGATTAAGGGCACGGGCCTTCTTGGGCCGAACAAGTCGGTGAAGGTCACGACGGCCGACGGCAAGAGCGAGACGCACACGGCCACCAAGGGCGTAGTCATCGGAACCGGCTCGCGCGTGAAGGGGCTCCCGCAGGCCGGGCTCGAACTCAATAAAACAACCGTCATCTCGTCGGACGAAGCGCTCGTGCTCGAGAAGGCACCGAAGACGCTCGCCATCGTCGGCGCCGGCGCCGTGGGCTGCGAGTTCGCCGACGTGTTCAATGCGTTTGGCACCAAGGTGACGCTCATTGACGTGGCGCCGCGCATTCTCCCGCTCGAAGATGAAGACTCCAGCGCCGAAGTCGGCCGCAGCTTCAAGAAGCGCGGCATCGACGTGATTGTGGGCGCCAAGCTGAGCGGCGCTAAGATCGGCAAGTCGTCGGTCACGTTCAGCGTGGACGCCAACGGCGCCAAGCAGGATATCGAAGCCGAGAAGGTGCTGGTCGCCGCCGGCCGCGCGCCGAACATCGAGAACATCGGCCTCAAGGAAGTCGGCATCGCCACCAATGAGCGCGGCTTCATCAAGATCAACGAGAAGATGGAGACGAGCGTCAAGGGCTACTACGCCATCGGCGACGTCGCCGGCCCGCCGATGCTCGCCCACAAGGGCGAGCGCGAGGGGATGATCGTCGCCGAAGTGATCGCGGGCGTGCACTTCCACCCGGTGAACTACGGCAACATCCCGAACGCCACCTACTGCCATCCCGAAGTCGCGAGCATCGGACTCACGGAAGCGCAGTGTAAGGAAAAGAAGCTCGAGTACAAGGTGGGCAAGTTCCCCTTCAGCGCCAACGGCCGCGCCCGCACCTCAGGTGAGACCGAAGGCTTCGTGAAGATCATTCGCGACGTGAAGTACGGCGAAATCCTCGGCGCGCACATCGTGGGCGCGCATGCCACGGAAATGATTCACGAGCTGGCCGTGGCGCGCGAGAATGAGTTTACGGTCGAGGAAATCGAACTGGCCATCCACGCACATCCGACGCTCAGCGAGGCGATTGCCGAAGCCACCCTCGACGCAATGGGCCGGATGATTCACGCGTAGGAGGTTGTCGGTCGTTGCCGGTCGTTGCCGGTTTACGGCAAACGGCAAACGGAAAACGGAAAACGGCAAACGGCCAACCGTAAACGACTGAAAACCACGATCAAGTAAAGCGGGGCCGGAATCGCACCCCGATTCCGGCCCCGCCTTTTTCAACCGACAACGGTCGAAAACTACTTGTCGTACCCTTTCGCCCAGTGCGCCGCGCTGCGCCACGCCCCCGCTTCAAATAACTCCGCGGCCAACGGCATCCCCGCCTTCCAGTCCGAGTAGTCCTCCCCCTGCCGCCTCGCTCCGCCCGAGTACATCTCGATCTTCGTGGCAAGCCATCCCTCGCCCACGCGAACATAGCCGAGCAGATGGATGTCGAGCGGCGGCCGCCCAGCCCCCGACTCCACGATCATGCGCACCACCACCTGCCGCTCATCGTCCACCCAGAACTGTGGACTCACGGAGTCGCCGGCCGCTGCCCCTACCACCCAAGCGCGCCGCCCTTCCCAGCGGTCGGTGCGCACTTTGGAGAGATCGATCTTGAGCGGCGCCATTTCGCGCACGGTCCGCTCCACCGGCTGCAGGTAGACGCTCTCAATGAACGGAAGGAACGGATTCCCGGTCGGCCGCGTGGACGCGAGTGTCCCTCCGCGCACCGTGTACGTTGAGTCCCACGTGGAAAGCGAGCCGTTTCCGCCGGAGAGCGGCGCAACATCAATCCGCAGCACGGTCCCACGCGCCGGTGTGTAGCGGATGCTTTCATACCAGGTCTGCACCGTGTCACCGCCATCGGGGCGGCGGAGGGTGGTCTTCTGAACAAAAGTCAGCGTGGAGTACCAGCGGCCGCCGAAGGCGCTGCGCATGCGGCCGAGGATATCAGCACCGGTCGTGGGCACGACCGGCTGCGCGAACAGCGGCGTGGCCAACGCCAGCACAATCAGTAACGCGGATGAGGCGAAACGAAGGAAACGCATGCGCACACTCGGGCTCGGGTTCCGGTGAAAGCTACCGGTGGCGTCCGCGTCCGGAAGACGTCGCCACGCGCTCGCCCTGCCACGCTAGATTGTAGTCGTGACTTCTGAGCGCCTCCTTCTCGTCGCCGACCTCGGCACCCGTTCCTACACGGACGTGCTGCATTTACAGCGCGCCGCCGCCCGCGCGCGCCTCGACGGATCGCTCACGCAGGATCTCCTGCTGCTCGTGGAGCACCCGCCAGTCATCACGCTCGGCCGAGCGGCTCGCGATCCATCGCATCGCCTCTTTACGCCCGAGTTGCTCACGGCGCGCAGCGTCGAGTTGTTCGACGTGGAGCGCGGCGGCGACGTGACCTTTCACGGCCCCGGGCAGCTTGTTGGATATCCGATTGTGGATCTCAATCGCCATAAACTCGATTTGCACTGGTACCTGCGGCAAATCGAAGACGTGCTCATGCGCGCCATCGGCACGCTGGGCATCGTGGGCGAACGCAGCGTAGGTCAGACCGGTGTCTGGACGAGCGGCCGCAAGATCGCCTCCATCGGCGTCCACGCGCGGCAGTGGGTCACCTGGCACGGCTTCGCGCTCAACGTGACCACCGATCTCTCGTATTTCGATCTCATGGTGCCGTGCGGTATTGCGGGGGTGACGATGACGTCGGTGGAGCAGGAGCTGCTTCGCAGCTCCACGGCGGGTGCGCCCTCCGCATCGCCCACGGCATCGCCCACCGCATCGCCCACCGCATCGCCCACCGCATCGCCCACCGCATCGCCCACCGCATCGCCCACCGCATCGCTCGGCGCTGAGGTCCGGAGCGCGGTCGTGCGGGCGGCGGGCGAGGTGTTCTCGCTCGTGCCGACCGAGGCAGACGAGTCGGTGATGGAACCGTTGGAAGCGGCCGCGCGTCCCTCGGCCTAACGCGCCCCTGCGCGCCAATCACCGACACCGTCTGACCGCCGCCGAGCTACGGCGTGACGATCGCCATCACCGCCTGTTCGAGCGCGCGCGACAGCGCGTTCCGTTCCTGTTGTGTGACCGATCCGGCAATGGTGATATCCTCCGCCGGAAAGTGTCGCGAGAACGTGTTCCAGAATCCGGTGTGTCCCCACGCCATGTGCCCGCCTACTACAGCGCGCCCGATGCCGAGCGCGTACACGCGCTCGCTCACAATCCCAGTGGGCAGCGTGATCATCGCCTGAATAGTGGATGGGCGCGAGAACACACCACCGGCGAATAACGCACGCGTAAAGCGCGCCATGTCGAGGGTGGTCGCCGCGAGTCCACCGCCGCCGTACAAATCGAACGACGGATCGATGCCGCGTGTGTCCACCTCGCCCATGTACTGATGGACGAGATCGGGCACTCCGGCGGGCCGAGGCTCCATCGTCTCGAGCCAGGTCGACGAAAGCCCGAGTGCCTCGAAGTGAAGTAGCGAACGGAAGGCCGCTGCCATCGGTTGCGCCGTCAAACGCTCCACGATTTGTCCGAGGAGGATGTATCCCGTGTCCGTGTAGTGAAACAGCGCACCTGGGGCACCATACGGTTGTCCCCAGACCATCGCCGAGTCCACTTGTTCGGCGCGTGTCCACCGATGGAGCGGATCGTGCGTCACGATGTAGACGAAGTGTTCGTCCATCGCGTAGTCGTAAATGCCAGCGGTGTGTGTCAGGAGATGGCGCAGCGTGATGTGGTCTACGTCGTAGCCGTCGCGACGGAGCGGTGCGAGTGCCTCCGCTGGGAGGTGGCGCGTCATTGGGTCATCGAGCGATAAACGTCCTTCTTCCATCAGACGGAGAATGGCAGCCGCTGTGTACGTCTTGGTGTTGCTGGCCATGCGATGCGGAACTACCGGCGTGAGCGGCGTGCGCGTGGTGCGGTCGATAACACCCGCCGCACCGCTCCACGCAACACACCGCGCCGGCGCGAGCACGGTGAGCGCGACGCCAGGTACGTCCGGCGTGGTGCGCACCACGGAATCAATCAGCTGTTGCAAACGCTGTTCAATGCGACGTGATGCATCGCTCGGCGTGCACGCGGGAGCGGATTGTGCCCCGCTCACACGAGCAAGCCCCAGCAGTGCCACCACGGCGGCGGCGCGCAGACGCACGGCCAGCACCCGGCTCACCGCCGCACCGCGCTCGAGTCGCCGTTAATCCACATGCACATCCGCGTGCCGCACCGCTTGATCACGATGGCGCGCCCTTCTTGCTCCGCCAACACACTCCGAACCACGAACGACGAATCCGACGCTGGCTCGAGCGTAATGTCATTGCCTTCGTGACGGCCGGCGAGCGCGTTGCCCTTCACGGCCACATGCATGAGTCCCGACATCGTGTCCCAGTCGCCAGCGAACGCGCTGAGGCGTTCCGGCTTCATCGCAAATCCGTTGGCGGCCACGGGCTTGTGCGCCGGGAACGAGGCGTAGGCGGCCACCGGCAACCCCTTCAGCAGCTTCAAAACATTCTGCAGCAGCTGCACCTTGCCGTAGTCGATGTCGTTGAAGACGAGGACGATGCCGACTTTCTGCTCCGGCATCATGAAGAACAGCGAGCCCATACTCCCGACGCTTCCACCTTTCAGCGCCGTCTTGCCGCCTTCGTCGGTGGTGATTTCCCAGGCGAGCGCGTACGTGGTTGGGCCACCCAGCTCCGACTCCGCCTTTTGCTGACCACGGAGCAGTTCAGCGGCACTCGCCTCTGATAGCACGCGCGTGCCATTGGGCGCCTTGCCCCCAGCCATGATGGTCTGCAGAAAACGAGCGGCATCACTCGCCGTGGAGAGAATCATCCCCGATCCAGTCCATTCGCGGCCTAGCGACGGATTGCGCGGAAGTGGCTTCCCCTCAACCGACTCGCGATAGCCTTGCACCATGCCCTTCGCGGCGCCCTCCCAGAAGCGCCCCGTGCTGTGACGCATCCCGATCGGCGCAAAGATGTGCGACGCGATGTAGTCCTCATACGACTGCCCCGACGCATCCTGCACCACGAGCGACGCCAGCGAGAAGCCACGATTCGAATAGCGGTACGCCGACCCTGGCGCAAAATCGAGCGGCCGCGGGAGCATGTCGTCACGCACAACACGTTCAAGTGCACCGGTGCTCGTGTCCTGCACTTCGTACGGGTTGCCCGAGAATCCGGCGGGAATGCCCGTCACGTTGGTCAGGAGGTGGCGCACGGTGATTTTTCCAAAGCGCGCATCGGCCGCTTTTGACAGCTGCGCGTTGGCATGCCCCGGTGCGCCGAGCATCGCCACATAGTGCCCGACCGTGGAGTCGAGGGAAACACGCCCCGAATCCACCAACTGCATCATCGCAAACGAAGTGAAAGTCTTGCTCGTGGAGCCAATCACAACGGGCGTCGTGTCCGTCATCGGCACTTTCTGCTCAAGATTGGCGAACCCGTAGCCTTTGCTGTGAATCACGGAATCGCCGCGGACAATCGTCACAGCGAGCCCGGGGACTTTGCCGTCGCGCATCGCTTCCGCCACCAGGCTGTCCACGCGCAACGAAAATGCCGAGGCGGCGGCGGGGCTCTGGTTCTTTCCACACGCGAGAAGCGCAAGAACCGCAGTGAACACAACAGAGGAACGATAGGAAATTGACATGGGCCTAGGAGGTGGGAGCGCTGCGACGGAGCGGTCAACTGGCACGAATGTAGCACCAACAGAGAGCGAACACTATTTCCGAGAGGGAGCGTGGCACCGGCGCGCGCCACTCCCCGAGAGGAAGTAGGGTCGTTACACGGCCCAGAGCGAGCCCCACTACCCTGCTGTGAGATAGTGGGAGCGCCACGAAGGTTTGAATGCGGTATCTTGAAGGCGAAGGCGCCGGCATTCCGTTCCGGCGTGCGCCAACCGGTGCGGGCCAAAATCCTCACCATTCCCAGCTCGAACTCCTCCGAATGTCACGCAGCCTGCTGTTCGCCACCATCCTCGTGGCCGCCTGTGGCGGTGCCGCGCCGGTTCCGCCGGTTGCCGCACCACTTCCCGAAGCCGTGCCGCGCGCCACCGCCGCAAAGTCGTACGCGGCGCTCGACAGCGCCTCGGCGCGCATCACGGTGTTCGTTGCTACCTCGCGCCGCTCCGTGAACTCTGAACGTCCGGGCGATCGCTTTGGCCCCGACGACGCCGATCAACTCCAGTACGCCGCCGTCGGCGTGAATGTGCCGCCCTACACCGTGCGCGGCATCGGCGAACTCCCGCGCCCGGGCTCGCTGCGCAGCGCGATCAACTATAGCCCAGACCCCAAGAAAGAATTCTTCGTTACCTCCGTCATCGCCGCTGATTCCAACCGCTTTGTGCAGCGCGTCGCCGACGATCTCGCCCTCTCGCACGCACGCGACGTGCTCGTGTTTGTCCACGGCTTTAACGTCTCGTTCGAAGACGCCGCCGTGCGCGCCGCACAGGTCGCGGCCGACATCGGCTTCGACGGCACCGTGATTCTCTTCTCCTGGCCTAGCGCGGCCTCCGTCACCGCCTACGTGCGCGACCAGCAGACGGCGCGCAACGCGGGGTTCTATCTCCAGCGGCTTCTCACGCGCGTCCTGCCGCTCGCGAAGCCAGACCACGTCCACCTGCTCGGCCACTCGATGGGCAGCGAAGTGATCGCCAAAGCGCTGTCGCTCACCGCTGTGGATGCGCCGCTCCCGCGCTTTGAGCAGGTCGTCTTCGCCGCCCCTGATTTAGACGCACGGGTTTTCCGCCGCGAAATCGCGCCGTTACTCCTGCCGCGCGCAGCGCGAGTTACGCTCTATGCCTCGAGCGACGACGAAGCCCTCCGCGCCTCTCGCTCCGTGAACGGCGTCTGGCGCCTCGGGCTCGGCGGCGACTCGCTCACCGTCATTGACGGCATGGACACCATCGACGCCACTCGCGTACGCGGCGACGCGCTCGGCCATACGCTCTTTGGCAATCAGGGGTTCCTCTCCGATCTCGCCGTGCTCCTGCACGACGGCAAATCACCGGTGGATCGGCGCCTGCTCGCGGTGAAACGCGGCGATCTCACGTTCTATCGTTTTCGCGGCGATCCGAAGTAACCTCGCGAGCGAGAGTACGCTCCGATACGCTACAGCACGCAACTCTTACGGGGCGCGTTATCGCGACTGATCGGTTGGGTAGAGCTGCCGGAACCCAGACGCCTTGTACACGTCCACGGTCATTGCCGGCACCCCATGCCGATGCAACGGCACCTGCCCCGCAAGAGTGACGGACGTGAAGTATGGCGAGAACTTCGCCACCACATCATCTCGTTCTTTGTGCTTCACGAGCAGCACCGCGTCGTGGCCGAGCCAGCGGCGATCATCTTGCGTATACCGAAAGTGGTGCGGGTCGGCGCAAAGGCAGAGCACCGGCCAGTCCGGCCCCACACCCACGGCCGCCTTGCCGGACTGAATCCAACTCGGCGCGGCTACGAATCCTCCAGCCGGTAACCATCCGTTCGCCTCGAGGGCGGGGCGCACTTCGCGCCAGTCGAGGAGATCGGTGGTGGGGTCATCCTTGGTAAACGCGCTCGGCGCCACACGCACCATCCAACCACTGTTCGCCTGCGACGCGAGCACCGCAATCAAACCGATGTAGCCGCCCACACTCCAGCGCAACCAACGGCGCGTGGTGCGATCATCGCGCTCCATTCGTTCGGCAGCGGCAGCACCAAGCGCGGGGAATACAAACAACCACCCCGGCGCCTGCCAGTGCGGCAAGCCAACATCGCCGCGCAAAGCGATCAAGGTGAACGCCGCAATCGGCCCGATGGCTAAGCAGAGGAGAAACCAACGCGCGCTGTCGCGCGGGCCTGTGCGCGCGGCGCGCCAAAGCGCGGCGGCGAGTGGCACAAAGATCCACGGTAGAACCCACGCCATTTGCCCTGCGATGTTCGAGAGCATCGCCACTGGGTGCACACCGCCCGTCCCCGTGGCCCGCGCGCCCTGAAACACAAATGACGCCCACGCATGCTCGCGGTTCCATAGCAGCACCGGCAGCACACAGACAGCCGCCACGAGTGCGCCGAGGTACGGCCCGGGTGTGGCGAGCCACCGGCGGTGTCGCGCACTGCTGAGCAGAAAGAGTGTCGCACCAAAAAGGACAAACACGCCGTGATATTTCGACAACGTTGCCAGGCCAGTCAGCAGCCCCGCCAGCATCCATTGGAGCGTCGCACCGCCTGGCAGTGAGGCTTCGTCATCAAACAGGATGCGCGAAATCACGAGCGCCGCCGCCACCATCAGGAACATCAGCGGGCCATCCGGGAGGACCCAGCCGCCCGTGCTCAGACTGAACACCGCCGACACATTGATCAGCACCACGGCGAACGCACCCGCGCATTCGTCAAAGAGGCGGGCGGTCAGCAAGAAGAGCATCCAGGTGGTGCCCGCAAAACAGAGCACGAAGGGCAGTCGCAGCACAACACCGGCCTCACTCTGCGTGAGCCGCGCGGTCAGCCCCACGAGCCAGAGATGTAGCGGCGGATGGTCGAAGTACGAGAGCGACAGCTGCCGCGCCACCGCGATCACGTACGACTCGTCCACACCAAGTCCCACCGTGCCCGCGAGCACAAAGCGCACGAGCAGGCCGACCGCGATGACGGCGAGTGCCGTACTCCGCGGATCACGCGTCAGGTGGGAATGCATGGATCGCAGCACGCGCCAAATATCGCCTGTTGCGCCCCCGCACCGATAGCGCGGCCGCGGGGGATCGCCTCCCTCCCCGAGCTTACATCCCTTCTTTCGGGGGTGGCTCGCGTGTCCAAATCACAATCAGCCCACACGCGGTCTCGCGCTGCCGGAATCGGGCCGGCGTCTCGGCGGGGCCTCGGTACACCTCAATCCCCTCGATCGCTGACGGCGAGAGGTCGTCGATGTGGAACGTCCCGGTCGGCATCCAGTTGCCGTCCACGTAGTAGTTCACGCGGCACACCGACGCCGAGGACTGATTGCGCGTGAACGACTGCGCCTGCAACGGCTGACGCCCCATCGTGACCGAGGGCCGGTCGAACTGATCCGCCGTGCCTACCCGCACTCCGGCCAGCATGCGGAGCATATCGGTGGGCTTGCTCGGATGGCGGCGATCGATCTCATCGCGTGTCACGAATGCCCCGAGCCCCATGGCGCGCCGATTGTAGAAATCCGCCATGCGGCTACTACTCGGCCGGCCAAAGATTTTGACCGAGTCGAGCATATCGGGGATGCCTTCGAGGTCAAAATCCACCTGCCGCGCCTCGCCCTCAGCGATTTTCACCCCTTTGTCGAGCGGCTTGAAGCCGAGGCGGCGCGCGTACACGCGCACACGCCCTGCCGGGACGTCATCGATGCGATATTCGCCAGAATCGTTGGTCACTACGCGAAGCGCGGTGTTCTGGATGGTCACCTCAACACCAGGGAGCTTCACCCCATTGATGTTGGTGACAATCCCGTGCACGATCGTGACCTTCTGGCCACGGGCATCGGCACCACACAGGGTGACGGCCACACACGCCGCCACGACCGACACAAGAGGAAAGCGCACATCGCCTCCGAAGAGCTGCACTGCGGGCGCACCACGTGGCGCCCAACGCTGGGGGGAGCTGCGATAAAGCTCTCCGCCAAACGCCGGTGCGCAAGGCCAGCGGCGAACCGGAGTATATTTGCTGCATGACGGACGAGGCCCGCGTGTACCCGCAACGCCCCCGAACGGTGGAGCCGCGCGAGAAAAATGAACTCGCTGCCGGCCTCAACGAGGCGCAGGCGCGGGCCGCCGCGCACGCCGATGGCCCTCTGCTGATTATCGCCGGCGCGGGCACCGGAAAGACGCGCACCCTCGTGCATCGCGTGGCCCATCTGCTCGAGCGCGGCATCAAGCCGGAGCGCATCCTGCTCCTCACCTTCACGCGACGCTCCGCACAGGAAATGCTGGCGCGCGCCGAACGGCTCGTCGGGAGCGTCAGCCGGAGCGTGCAGGGCGGCACCTTCCACGGCACCGCGCATCGTCTCCTCCGCCGCTTCGGCGAGCGCGCCGGCCTCCCGCACGGCTTCACCATCATGGACCAAGGCGACGCCGTGGACCTGATGCAACTCTCGCGCGGCAAGCTCGGCCTCGGCGACAAGAAAAAGCGCTTCCCCAAAAAGGAAACGTTGCATCACGTCTATTCCCGCCATGTGAACACGGAGTATCCGGTTCCGGCGATCCTCAACGAGGAATACCCGCAGTTCCGCGAGTTCGAAGAAGACATCGCCCGCATCTTCGCCGACTACACCGAGCGCAAAACCGAACGCAATCTGGTGGACTACGACGATCTCCTGCTCTTTTGGGCGATGCTCGTCGAATCGGAGAGCCCGCTCGCCGAGCAGATCGCCGGCCTCTACGACCACATCTTGGTGGACGAATATCAGGACACCAACCACCTGCAGGCGCGCATCCTCCGCGGCATGTGCCGCACGCATCAAAACTTGACGGTGGTTGGCGACGACGCGCAAAGCATCTACTCATTCCGCGGCGCCACCATCCGCAACATTCTCGACTTTCCGCAACAGTACCCAGGCACCGCCGTGGTTCCGCTGGAGGAAAACTACCGCTCCACCCAGCCCATTCTCGATTGCACCAACACGCTCATCTCGCGAGCCGAAGAGCGCTACACCAAGAACCTCTTCACGCACCGCACCGGTGGCGAAAAACCGTGGCTCGTCACCGCCCACGACGAGCCAGCGCAAACGCGGTTTGTGGTTGATCGCATTCTCGAACTGCACGAAGAAGGCACGCCGCTGCGCGAAATGGCCGTGCTCTTCCGCGCCGGCTACATGAGTGCCGATCTCGAAATCGAACTCACCGCGCGTGGCATTCCCTTTGAGAAATGGGGCGGCCTCAAATTTCTCGAGGCGGCGCACGTCAAAGACGTCCTCGCCTTTTTGCGCGTGCTCGAAAACCCGCGTGACGAAGTCAGCTGGTATCGCCTCCTCCAACTCATGCCCGGCATCGGCGAAGTCACCGCGCGCGGCGCCGTCGAATCCATGGCGGCACTCGCCTGGACGTCAGAGGCCTTTGGCCGCTATGTGCCGCCGCCGCGCGCCCGCGCGGCGCACGCAGCCCTCGTCGAACTGCTCGATCAACTCCGGAGCAATCCCACCGAAGCCGATGGCATTGTGAGCACGGAGATCGCGCGCGTGCGACGCCTCTACGACGACATCCTCCGCGAACGCTACGACCGCGTGGAGCCTCGCCTTTCCGATCTCGACCAACTACAAACCATTGCCGCTGGCTATCCCAGCCGCGCGGCCTTTCTCTCCGCCCTCGCGCTCGAACCGCCACAAGCCACCCAAGACCTCGGCTTTGGCAGCGACAGCGAAGACGACGTCCTCGTGCTCAGTACCGCGCACAGTAGCAAAGGACGCGAGTGGGACGCCGTGTTCGTCATCTGGGCCGTCGATGGGTATTTCCCCATGTCCCGCGCCCTCGGCAGCGACGACGAGATCGACGAAGAGCGCCGACTCCTCTACGTGGCCACGACCCGCGCACGCAACCATCTGTTCGTCACGTATCCGCTCAACGTGTACGACTCGCGGCGTAGCGCGGACTACTCTATTGATCAGATCTCGCGCTTTCTCGATCGCGGCGTCCGCGAGATGATGCAACGCGTCGTCGTCGATAACCCAGACGCACCCACGCCCGCCCCAGACGCGGCCCAGCCGCCAGTCGTCGACTTGCGCGCGATGCTCCGCGGCCGCTTCGGCGCGTAACGCTTAGGGCGTACGCGCGAGCCACGCACGGACCGCCGCGCGCGAACCGCTCACAGCACCGGTGTCACTCCGCGCCGCCGCCACATCCGCCGCACCGGCCACCGTGATCACGCGATCCAACGCTCGGCGCACGTCCCCGCCCTCGCGCGCGAGCACCTGCTCGAACTCACCGAGCCCCGTCGCGTAAATGAAACGCGCCATCAGCGCGGCGTTGTCGAGTCGTACGCGAGACGCATACCGCGCATCAATGGTGCGCAACTGCGGCGCCACCGAATCGACGAGCCACCGACGCGCTGCTGCATACACGGTGTCGCGGGCACGCAGTCGCTCGGCACGCGCGGCGTCACCCGGATGCGCGCGAAACGCAGAGTCGAGCGTGTCGTAGGTCCGCGCCCATACATCGCCGAGCAGCACATCATCTGCCCACCGCGCAGCCACCCGCCGCGCGCGCGCCGTATCGCCACGCGCACGGAAGAATCGCTCTGCGCCGCGCGCACCTGAGAAATTCGCGAAGCTCTCATTGAACACCGCTTCCCCCGCCGCATAAAAGCGATTGTGCGTCAGCTCGTGAATCACGGTATTCACGATCTCTAGCGAATCGGAGCCCAAGGTTGTCGAGAGCAGAGGGTCGTTGAAAAACCCGAGCGTGCTAAATGCTGGCGACGGCCGCAAATACGTATCAAAGCCCTGCGCCGCGAGTTCTTTTTCCGCACGCCGCGCCAGCGCAAAATCAAAAAATCCCTTGTACGGCACGCGTCCCACTACGGGGAACCACCACGTCACCGCACGCAGCGCATCGGGATGTGCACCCGACAGCACGAGTACGAGCGTGTCGTGCTCCAACGCTGTGTACTGGGTAAAGGCGTTCTTTGCGGGAAGCCCCAGCGAGTCCACAGCAAAACGCCGGGCCTCGAGCACGAGCTGCAACTTGGCTCGCACCGCCGGAACCGTGGCGCTGTCGCGCACCATCGCGTCGATCGACCGGCGGCGTGCGAGAATCCCCGCCTCAGCCCACGCGCCCCGCGCGAGGTAACGACCCATCGGCGTCACCACCACCAGCAACGCGATGCCAGCCAGAATCGCCAACAGCGTCAGTCCCACGGTGCCCCACCGCGTGCGTACCAAGCGACGGCGCTCGCTCACCGTACCGGAGGCGCGGCGGCGAACCGCAGCCCCACACGGTGCGTGGCACCGCCAAGCAACTCAAAACCTTCGTACGCATAGTCCACTGTGAGGCGACCGAGCGAGAGTCCGCCGCCCAACGAAAGCGGTGAGCGGTCGTTCGTCGCGCTGCGCAGCGCGTACCCAATGCGCGCGGCCAGCAACGGTGCCTGCGCCGAGGCGCGCCACGTTCCTTCCGCGGCGAGCACACCGGTCACATCGTCGCCGCGCACCTGGCGTACTTCAACTATCGGGCGCAACGTCGCGCGCGTGGTACGCACCGCAGGCAGTGCCGCACCAACACGCCAGGTGAGCGGCAGCGGCGCCGTCACGGCCCCGAGCGTGAGCCGCGGCCCAGCATTCTGTAGCGCCGCCGAGAAATCCCAGCCAGCCGCGGTCGTGAGCGCTACGCCGACGTCCGCCGCCACCGCGCTCCCCGACACCGCCGCCACATGCTGCTGCGCCCATGTGAGCGCCGCTCCCACACGCCAACGTATCGCCTCGCCAAACTCCACTCCGTAGCCGAGTGAGAGCGCCACGTCCTGCGCAGTCACCTGTGCGCCAGTCGGCACCCCCTGCTCCGGCGTCGCGTTGGACGAAAGCACCACTTCGTCCGTTGATCCATAGTCCACAAACCGAACCCCAAACGCCACCACGCCACGCCCCAGCGGCGTTGCAACGCTCGCCGCGCCGAGCGTTGTGCCCATCACATAGCGCTGCAGCGACGCGGACACATCCGCGCCGCGCACTCGCGAGAGCTGGGCCGGATTAAAAAAGAGCGCATCGCCGCCGTCGACCACCGTGCCCCATCCGTCGCCCAGCGCGAGGCCGCGCGCACTAGACGGGAGCGTGAGAAACACCGCCGCCTGCGACGCGCCCTGCGCATGCGCCAGCGCAGGCGCCAAAACGGGCGCCAAAACGTGCGCCGTAATCAGCGCCATCGTCGACATCAGCGTGCACAACCGTCGCGTCATCATGGAGGTAACCGAAAAATGCTCACCTGCGCCCCATCTCGGCTACTGAACGACGAAAGATCAGGGCGCGAAAACCGCAACGTGATCGCACTCGCCGTGGACGCTCGCGAGAGCGTGTGCGTCATCGTCCCCGGCAACATCGCCGTCGAGAGTGACCCCCCGGTGCGCAAATCAAAGAGCGGCAAAGGCCATGGATTGGAGAACCCATCAGCAATCGCCAGACGCGCCATCAACGCCCGAAGATTACGGCGCCCAAACCGATACCGCGGCGCCACCGCCGCGCGCGGCACCCCAGGGAGCGAATCGGTGAAAAGCGCGAGGCTGAAATCGCCGAACATCGCGCCAAAGGTCTCGCCCGTGGCGGACTCCACATTGCCGATCCCCGTCTTTGACGTCTGCACCAGCCGCGAGAGAAGGCCGTCCCCCTTCTGCTCAGTCAACCAGCGCAGAAAGAGCCAACTCGCACCGCGATCTTCCAGCGAGCCCGCGTCGATATAACTCGTGACCGAATGGCCGCGCGGAAACGAGAGATATACGTACGCGTCGAGGAGATTCGCCGTAATAAACGGCCCTGCTGAATCCGGAAATATTTGCTCGGGCGACGTCCGCCCAGTGGGGTATGGAAAGCGCGCTTCAAAGAGCTGCGCCCCCAACTCTTCGGCGAGATGACTGAGCCCTTCATTCAACCAGGTCACCTCCGACTCCCCGCCGCGCGCCAGCACATGCTGGTTGAACGAAATCATATGCTGCATCTCGTGCACGAACGTACTTGGCACCGTTTTCAACACATACGCGCCGGTGTGTTCGCAGCTGTACCGCGCCGTGGAATCGGGCACCATCGAGTAGTAGATCTCCCCCTTATTGGAGTTCGCGCTCGACGGCAGAAGGTCATTCCCAAAAAAGAATCCCGTGACGAACCCTTTTTGCCCACAGTCCGCGCGGTCTACCATCGCGTTCACCACTGAGGTGAACAACACAATCACATGCCCGTTGTTGTCCACGTCCGATTCCGTGCCGAATGCCGCGCCGTCAATCGGATACAGATCTTTGTCGATCAGCACACCGAGCGACCGGTATTCTGCATCTGAGAACGCGCGCTCGGTGGTATCGGTGTACACCCAAAGGTGCGTTCCCGCGTACCGAAGACGGGCGCCCACATCGGCAAAGCGCGACCCATCGAGCGCCGCCACCACGCGAAACGACCGCACCGCCGGCGGCACCGCTGCCACCGTCTGGAACGACACGCCCTGCGCCCGCCGCATCGCGGCCTCCGCGGCCGCCTGCGGCGCGATCTGCCGCTCACGAGCTCGCAGAAATGCGTCAAACTGCTGCTGGACCCTATTCGTCGGTACGCTCAGCATCGCACTGGAGCGCACGTCGGCGCCGCTCGCCGACGGCGTCGATCCAAGCCGCCACGCCACGAGCGAATCCCCCGACCCGATTGACGCAAACTGCGGCACCACGAGATACGTGGCATTGGCCGGCAACCGCAGACAACTCGCCAACTCCGCCCCTGGAACGCGCATCGCCTGATACGGCGCAAGCGCCACCGACACGGACGCCCCGACATACGTGGCCGAGAGCGCATTCGTCGTCACGTTCCCCCACGACACGCGAAGCGCCACGGGCCCAGACGCCAAACAGGGCGGCACGATCACCCGCAGCAACGTGTCGCCACTGGCGACCAGCGCATTCGCGCGCTCCGAGCCGAATAACACCGTCGGCGTAGCGCCACTGATCGCCAAGCCACGCCCTCGAAGCGTGATCGTATCGTTCGCAGCAATCGCGGTGGGCGCCGTGGCCAGCACCGGCGCCGCCGTCGCAATCGCGCGCATCGTCACCGCATGCGAAATCAGCGGCCACACAAATGCCGTGACCAGCGTGGTGTCGCTCGTGCTTCCCACCTGCAAGCGTACCGACGCCGCACCGTCCACTCCCGCCAAACTCACACTGTCCACCAGTGCCGACCCGCCCGCCGCACCGCGAACCACGCGGAACACCACGCGCGTCCCCTTCGCCGGCGCGCCATCCGCATCGACCACCCGCACGGTCAGCGCCTCAGAAAGCACCGATCCGGCGGGCGCGCGCTGGTTGTCGCCGCTTACAACGGTGATCGAATAGGCCGCCGACGTAGGCACCGAAATCCGATCCGTCCGGCATCCCAGCCCCCCCACAGCGCACGCCAAAGCGAGCGCCAACCGGGCGCCGCCACTCCGGCAATGCCGGGATATCTTGCCAATACTGGCTAACTCGTTGCTATACAACATATTAGCTATTCAATACCACCCCATCTATAACTTTGACAGCGAGGCGCTCGCCGGGCTAACTTTGTTGGTTCAATGTCCTTCGTCCATCTCCATTGCCACTCCGAGTATTCCCTACTCGACGGCGCGAACCGCATCGATGACCTGATCACCAGGGCCATCGAGTTCGAGCAGCCGGCGCTCGCGATTACCGATCACGGTAACCTGCACGCGGCCTGGGAGTTCCAAGAGAAGGCCAAAAAGCAGGGGCTCAAAGCCATCCTGGGCATGGAGGCCTATGTCGCCCCGGGTGATCGCCGCCAACGCGGCCGAGCCACCCCCACGGAACGTTCATATTATCACCTCGTTCTGCTCGCCCGCGACCTCACGGGCTACCGGAACCTCGTCAAGCTTTCCTCCCTCGCCTACACCGAGGGCTTTTATGGCAAGCCTCGGGTCGACCGCGAGTTGCTCGAGCGCTACAACGAAGGGATCATCGTCTCCAGCGCCTGCATGGCTGGCGAAGTCGCCGTCCACCTCCTCGGCGACCGGGCGGAAGAAGCGCGCAAGACCGCCGAGTGGTACGCCGACGTCTTCAAGGACCGGTACTACCTCGAGGTACAGGCCCACGACGCCGGCGAACAGCGCAAGCTGAACAGTCAAGTGTTCAAGCTCGCGTCGTCGCTCAGCCTCCCCGTGGTGGCCACCAACGACTCGCACTTTCTGCGCGAAGAAGACCACGACTCGCACGACGTGCTGCTCTGCATTGGGCTCAAGAAAGACCGGCTCGACGAAAACCGCATGAAGTACGACCGCGGGCTCTACTTCAAGTCCGCGCCGGAAATTCGCGCGCATTTCAACGACCGCCCTGACGTTCTCGAAAACACACTCAAGATTGCCGACGAAGCCGGCTTCTCGTTCGAAAAAAAGTACTACGTCCCGTCCTTCCCCCTTCCCAAGGGCGTCAAAACCGAGAACGCCCTGCTCGTGAAGCTCGCCACCGACGGCGCGAAGGTGCGCTACGGCTCGCCACTGCCCGCGCACGTCGTGGAACGGCTCGAGTTCGAACTGGGCGTCATCACCAAGACGGGCTACGCGGGCTACTTCCTGATTGTCGCCGACTTTATTCAGGCCGCGCGCGACAAGGGAATCCCCGTCGGACCGGGGCGCGGTTCTGCCGCTGGCTCTATCGTCGCATACGCCACGCGCATCACCGACGTCTGCCCGCTCAAGTTCGACCTGCTCTTCGAACGCTTCCTGAATCCCGAACGCGTGTCGATGCCCGACATCGACGTGGATTTCTGCGAAGAGCGTCGCGGCGAAGTCATCGAGTATGTGCGCGACAAGTACGGCCGCGACTGCGTGGGGCAGATCATCACGTTCGGTACGCTCAAGTCCCGCGCCGCCATCAAGGACGTGGGCCGCGTGCTCGGCTTCTCGCCCTCCGAAACCGACGCGATTGCCAAGCTCATTCCCAACGCCCCGAACTTCTCGCTGACGGTCAAGGAAGCGATCGAGAAAGTGCCGGACGTCCGCAAGCTGTACGAAACGGACGAACGGCATCAGCAACTCCTCGACTTCGCCATCGCGCTCGAAGGGCTCTCCCGCCACGCGGGCGTGCACGCCGCAGGCATTGTCATCGCGCCAGGTCCGCTCGACGAGTACGTCCCCATTTGCACGGCGGACTCGAAAGGATCGGGCTCCGGCGGCGATGAGCGCGTCGTCGTCACGCAGTACGACATGAACGCGCTCGAGAAGGCCGGGATGCTCAAGATGGACTTCCTCGGCCTCACCACGCTCACGATCATCCACGACACCCTCGTGGCCATCAAAGCGCGCGGCCGCGACGTCCCCAATCTCGACACCCTCCCGCTCGACGACGACGCCACCTTCCGCATGCTGCGCGCGGGTCGCACCGCCGGCGTGTTCCAGTTTGAATCCCCGCTCGCCACCGACATGGTGCGCTCCATGCGCGCCGACTCGTTTGACGATCTCGTGGCCTGCAACGCGCTCATGCGCCCAGGCCCGCTCGACGCGGGGATGCACAAGACGTACATCCGCCGCAAGAAGGGTGAAGAGCCGGTCTCGTATCAGCTCCCCGAGCTCGAGGAAATCCTCAAGCCCACCTACGGCGTCATCACCTATCAAGAACAGGTGATGCGTATTGCACAGCGGCTGGCGGGCATTTCGCTCGCCGAAGCCGACGTGCTCCGTAAAGCCGTCGGCAAAAAAGACGCCGAGCTCATCAAGAAGGAACTGGGCAAGTTCGAAACAAAGGCGGTCGAGAAAGGCTTCGACAAAAAAATTATTTCCGAAATCGCCGCGCAAATCGAAACGTTCGGCCGTTACGGTTTCAATAAGTCGCACTCGGTGGCGTACTCGGTGCTCTCGTACCACACCGCGTACCTCAAGGCGCACTTCCCGGCCGAGTTCATGGCCGCACTGCTCTCGGCGTGCATCGGCGACACCGACTCGGTGGTGAAGTACATCAGCGAAGCCCGCGACCTCGGCATCGACATACTTCCGCCCGACGTCAACGAGAGCAACTACAAGTTCACCGTCCTCGAAGACAAGCGTATTCGCTTCGGCCTTGGCGCGGTGCGCAACGTGGGCCGCTCCGCCATCGATTCCATCATCACCGCTCGCACCGCCTCGCCCTTCACCACGCTCTACGATTGCGCCGAGAAGGTGGACCTGCGCGTCTGCAACAAACGCGTCTTCGAAGCGCTCCTGTACGCCGGTGCACTCGACGGACTCGGCGGACACCGCGCCCAGTATGCCGCGGCACTCGACGGAGCCATGCAGCACGCCTCGCTCTCGCAGGCGGAACACGCCACTGGGCAGGGCTCGCTCTTTGGCGAAAACGCCGGCCCAGAAAACGCGCCGCCGCTTCGTCCCGTGCTCCCCAACTTGCAGCCGCTCAGCGAGCACGAACGGCTCACCAAAGAAAAAGAAATCCTCGGCTTCTACATCTCGGGCCATCCGCTGGAGCCGTTCCGCGCCGAGTGCGAACTACTGGCCACACACACCGTGGCCAAACTCGGCGAGTGGACCGATCAGGCGATCACCATCGCTGTTGTGGTGACCACCGTGCGCCGCCAGTTCTCAAAGAAGAGCGGCAACGAGTTCGCGCGCCTCACGGTCGAAGACTTTTCGGGCTCCGGCGAAGTGCTGGTCTTTCCCGAAGCGTGGGCCGCCATCGGCGACCGCGTGCAGGCCGACGTTCCCGTCCTCATCAAGGGCGGCTATTCCAAGCGCGATCAAGGCGTGGACAACCCCACGTTCATCGTCGACGGCATTACGCGTCTGGCCGAACTGCGGACGCAGGGTCAACTCTCCGTGAGCCTGGAGCTCGGCCCCGACTCGGGCTGGACGCCGAGTGTTATGCAGGATGTTCGCGCCGTCGCCGACGCACACCCCGGCTCCGCGCCACTCGAAGTGCAATGGTCTGGCGCCGACGGCTCTCAAGCCCGCTGGCGTTCTGCCTCCGTCAAACTCTCCCCCGCCTCCGCCACCCTCTTGGAGCTGCGCGCGCTCCTCGGGCCGGAACGCGTTCGCCTCGTCCGAGGAAGCTGATCATGGGTACATCCGCCCTTGAGTTCGAAAAACCGATTGCCGAAGTCGAACGGCAGATCGAAGAACTGCGGCGCGTCGCCGAAGAACGCGGCGTCTCGACCGACGAAGAAGTCGCCTCGCTCACCAAAAAGATCGACGAGCTGCGCGCAGAGATTTACGAGAACCTCACGCCCATTCAGCGCGTGCAGGTGGCACGGAGTCCGCGTCGGCCTTTCACGCTCGACTACCTGCGACTCGCCTTCAGCGACTGGATCGAACTGCACGGTGATCGCGCGTTCCGGGAGGACGCGGCTATCGTCGGCGGATTCGCGCGCCTCGACTCCGAGACCGTGATGGTCATCGGCCATCAGCGCGGCCGCGACGCCAAGGAAAACATCTACCGCAACTTCGGCATGCCGCATCCCGAGGGGTACCGCAAGGCACTCCGCCTGATGAAGCTCGCCGAGAAATTTCACGTCCCCGTCATCACGTTCATCGACTGCATGGGCGCCTGGAGCGGACTCGGCGCCGAAGAACGGGGCCAGAGCGAAGCCATCGCGCGCAATTTGTTCGAGATGAGTCGGCTCACGGTACCCATCGTTGCGACGGTCATCGGCGAAGGCGGCTCCGGTGGCGCACTCGCGCTTGGTGTGGCCGACCGCGTGCTCATGCTGCAAAACGCCATCTATTCGGTGATCACCGTCGAAGGATGCGCGGCCATCTTGTGGAAGGACGGCAAGAGCGTGGAAAATCGTGAGCGTGCCGCGAGCGCGCTCAAGATCACCGCCCCCGACCTTATGGAACTGCGCGTCGTGGACGAAGTGATTCCAGAACCCGTGGGCGGCGCGCACGCCGATCACAACGCCACCGCCAATGCTGTGCGCGACGCGCTCATCCGGAATCTCGACGAACTGCGTCGCCTCAAGCCCGACAAACTCGTACGCCGACGTCGCGAGAAGTTCTTGCGCATCGGTCAGTACGTCGAGTAAGCCCTTTTAGCCGTATCCGATGACGCAACTGATTGAAGTGTCCTTCAAGGGCAACCGGCGGGAATTCTTCCACTGGCCGTTTGACGAAGCCCCCGCTGAGAAAGCCGGGATTATCGTCGAAACCGACCGTGGCGAAGACTTCGGCCGCGTGCACGCCACCGGCGAACTCGCCACGCGACGGAAGGCCGGCACCACGCACGGCAAAGAAGCGACGGGGCCACTCCGCACCGCCGTGCGCCTCGCCAACGGCGAGGAGATTGAACGCGCCCGCCTGTTGCGCGAAGACGAAGACGCCGTGCGCAAACGTGCGATCGAAAAAACACGCGCGCAAAAGCTCGACATGAAGATTACGGACACCGAGTGGCAGCTCGACCGCCGACGGCTGACGATCTACTTCACCGCCGACGCGCGTATCGACTTCCGTAATCTCGTCCGGCAACTTGAGACGGAACTCAGCACGCGCGTGCAGATGTGGCACATTGGCGTCCGCGACGAAGCGCGGCGTCTCGACGGCGTCGGCCGCTGCGGGCGCCAGCTCTGCAGCGCCAGTTGGCTCCCCGACCTGCGCCCCGTTAAATCGAGCATCGCCAAAGACCAGCGGCTCTCCACGCTCAACCCGGCACAGATCTCGGGTTCGTGCGGACGCCTCATGTGTTGCTTGCGCTACGAGCACGAGTTCTACGTGCAGCAACGCAAGCGCTTCCCCAAGGAAGGCAAGATCCTCGTCACGCTCCTCGGCGAGGAAAAAGTCGTCTCCAACGATATTTTCCGCGAACAGGTCACCTTGCGCGGCCCCACGGGCGAATCGCGCATTCTCGCGCTCGAAATTCTGAACCGTGAGCTGGGCGGCGAATACACCGCCCCCGCCGCCGATGTGGCGGAGGATGGTGACGACGACAACATGGACGACACCGCCGAGCGACGCGTGATGGTGGACAAGCCATCGACGCCGCAGCGCTCGTCGCACGAAAAACAACGCGAGCACCAGCAGCGTCAACAGCAACGGCCCGAGCGACCGGCACAGCCCGAGCGTACGCGGTCCCGCCCAGAGGGGCCGCAGCAAGGCGGCGCCGAACGTCCGCCGCAGTCACGGCCGGAGCGAGCCAAGCCGCCACGCACGGAACGGACGCAGGAGCCGCGCACGGAACGGACGCACGAGCCGCGCCCCGATCGGTCGCAACAAACACGCGCCGATCGCCCGCAACAGCCACGCGGCGAGCGCCCGCAGCAGGGTCGTCCGGAGCGTCCCAACCGTTCGCAAAACGAGCGCCCGCCTCGCCCCGTCCCAAACGCGCCATCGACGCCCGCACCGGATGAAGTGAGTGCCGATGCCGGCAGCGGCGCAGGTGCTGGCGACGAAGCCGCCCAGCACCGCCGTCGCCGGCGCGGACGCCGTGGCGGCCGCCGCAGCCGTGACGGCGGCGCCCCTCCGTCCGCCCCCGAGGGAACACCGCCCTCCGCTCCGCCTACCGCCGGAAGTTGACGTGACCGAACCACGCCCGTTCTACATCACCACCGCCATCGACTACGCCAACGGCGATCCGCACTTCGGACACGCCCTGGAAAAAATCGGCGCCGACGCCATCGCACGCTTCCACCGTCAACTGGGGGAACGTGTCCATTTCCTTATTGGAATGGACGAGCATGGCCAGAAAGTCGCGCAGACCGCCGCCGCGCAGGGCATCGAACCGCAAGCTTTCGTGGACGGCGTCGCCGAACACTTCAAGGCGATGTGGGCGCGACTGTCGATTTCGTACGACCAGTTCATTCGCACCACCGACGCCCCGCACAAGAGCGGCGTGCGTGCCCTCATCAAACGCATCGCCGAAAGTTCGCCCGACGACTTCTACCAAAAGTCATACGACGGCTGGTACTGCGTTGGCTGTGAACTGTTCAAGCGCGAAAACGAAATCGTCGACGGCAAGTGCACCGTCCACCCCACGCGCGAACTCCAGTGGACGGAGGAACGGAACTGGTTCTTCCGCCTCACCAAGTACCAAGGTTTTCTCGAACGCCTGCTCGCGGACCGCCCTGATTTCATTCAGCCGGCGTCGCGCCGCAACGAAATCCTCGCCCTGCTCGAGCAGGGTCTCGAGGACATTTCTATCACGCGCTCCAAGCTCAGTTGGGCGATTCCCTTCCCCCTCCCATCGGGGGACGGTGAATCACAGGGCACCTGGGTCTGGTTCGACGCCCTCCCCAATTACCTCACCGCCACAGGCTATCCCAACAAGGGATGGAAAGACCGCTGGCCCGCGCAACTGCACATCGTCGGCAAAGACATCACGCGCCTTCACTGCGTCGTATGGCCGGCCATGCTGCAAGCGGCCGAACTGCCGCTCCCCGAGCGTGTATGGGCCCACGGGTTCATCAGCTTTGGTGGCGAACGCTTTTCAAAGTCGGCCGGCGTCAAAGTCAGCCTCCCCGACACCGTCGAGCAGTACGGCCCCGACGCCTTTCGTTATTTCCTTCTGCGCGAAGTCCCCTTTGACGGCGATGGCAGCTTCAGCGCCGAACGCTTCGAAGCCGTCTACACCGCAGAGCTCGCCAACGGACTCGGCAACCTCGCCAGCCGCACCATCGCGATGGTCGAGAAGTACTGCGCCGGCATCGTTCCCGCCGCCGCACCACTTTCCCTCGACCACGAAGACGCCGCCGACCTCGCCGACGCGCGCGCGGCGATGGACGGCTCCCGCGGCTATCTCTGCCACGAGGCGCTCGCCGCCATCGCTCGCGTTACCGACCGCGCCAATCTGTTCATTCAGCAGACACAGCCCTGGGTGCTCGCCAAAGACCCGTCCAAGCGCGCCGAGCTCGACGGCGCACTCGCCGCTCTCGTGCGCTCTCTGGCCCGCCAGGCGGCCTACCTTGCCCCCTTCATGCCCGGCAAGGCCGCAGCCCTCTGGGGGCAGCTGGGAGCCCCAGGAACCGCTGAGGCGCAGCTCCTGAACGCCACAGCACCAATCGACGCCACCGGCTGGACCGTACAGAAGGGAGAGGGCCTCTTTCCACGCCCGGAACCAAAGCCCGTCGCCTGACGTAGCAACCAGACTCACCCACCGGCCGTCGGGTCGCTCCACGCCCGCACCTGTTTGACCTGCTCCCCCCGCACCCATACCGTTAGACGATGCGCAAACGTGAATGGACGATCGTCATAGTTCCCCCCGATAACGCCGGCGCGCGCACCTTTCGCGTCGGTGAATACGGGCGACGCGTCGCGTTCACCTTCGCAGGCATTTCTGCCGCACTCGTGTTGGGGGCCGTCGGGGTGCTCTTTACTCCGTGGGCCACGCCGAGCGCACGGGCGCTGCTGGCCGAGAATCAGCGCCTGCGCGCCGATATGGGCCAGATCGACATCCGCCTCTCGGCGCTCAACGACAGCATCACCGCGCTCTCCACGCGCGACCAGCAGATCCGTCTGCTCGCTGGACTCGCGCCCGAGTCCGTGACCGTGGCGAATGGCGGCAAAAAGCCAGACCTCGCTCCGCCCGGCACCACGCCGGCGACGAGCACCAGCTCCCGTTTCGGTAAATCGCCCTTCCTCGGCCGCCTCGCCTTTAGCGCTCGCCCCGATATCGACGGCCTCATTCAGCGCGCGCGCGAACTCTCCTCCAGCTTCCGCGCCGTCAACGACACGCTCACGCGCAACTTTGAGCGCCTCGCCAACATGCCGTCGATTATGCCGACGGCTGGATGGCTCTCGAGTCATTTCTCGGAAAGCCGCTTTCACCCCGTGCTCCACGAAAATCGCCCGCACGAAGGCATCGACGTCACCGCGCCGATGGGCGCGCCGATTATCGCGCCGGCATCCGGCATCGTGCGGTCGGTATCACGGAACGAGCCCGGCTACGGCAATACGCTCGAGATTGACCACGGCAATGGCATCATTACGCGCTTCGCGCATTGCTCACGGATTACGGTGCACCCCGGTCAGCGTGTCACGCGCGCGCAGGTCGTCGCCACCGTCGGCAACAGCGGACTCACCACCGGCCCACACCTGCACTACGAAGTGCACGTCAACGGAAAAGCCGTCGATCCGCTGACCTTCGTGCTCCCGGAAAAAGTCGCGGACTGAGCACGGGCTGGTCGTTCGCACCGCAGCACGCAGTCACGCGCCCCGCAGGAACCTCAGGCACGTCGGGCACCTCGCGCGCCGGATCCCTACGGAAGCGGCACCGCGCCTGAACGACCGCACGCCACACCGGTTGAGGTCGGCTGTGCCGAAGGCGAGGTCCCCGAGATGATCACGTCCACGCCGCCGGGGCACGCAATGCCATTTACGGTGACGGACGTCGCCACCATGTGCAGATTAATCGCGCCCCACGTGTCATTGGCGATCGCCACCGATCCGGTAATCGAAATCCCCGATGCGGTGATCTCGGTGACCGTCACTTTATCGTCAAACTGGCACCCAGCAAGCGACCCCGTCATGGTGAGGGTCGCCGTGCCGTTCCCAGCGGTCTTCGAACCAGCCAGCGTCCCCTGATACGATCCGCTGCCCCCACGGGTGCACAGCACCTGATAACTCAGCGGGAGACTGAAGGTGTCGGTCGAGGGCTCACGCTTGGCCGCAATGGCAGCGCGCACGCCGCTCCACATATACCCCAGTGTCGCGTACGTCGCGTCGTTACTAATCGGCGACGCCAGGCTGGCATCAATGCCTCCGACCTTGGAGCACGCGGCAAGCGCAAACACGAGCACGGCAACAGCGGTGGCACGCAGGGGGATTCGTGCAGAGCTCATGTGACGCCTCTTCATCGGTGATCGGGGCAGCGCACACCCCGTGTGCGGATACCGGAACTTAAGCCAGAAGGGCCGGCGCGGAAGCGCCGACCCTTCTGTTCACTCACAAACAATTCACTGTGCCAGCGGGTGCACACCCGTGCCCACCGCCGTCACACTTTACGGCTTTACCGAGTTGGCCGGATTCGTTGCACCACCAAACGTGTACAGCGGCTCCGACTTCACACCGAGTTCCTTGGCAGGAACCGGCATTTCGTGCGGCGTGCCGGCGCGGAGTCCGTTCGCGACGCGACGACGCACCCAGAACGGCGACCCACCAAGACCGAGCAGTTCGACGTCATTCTCATAGGAGAGCTTGGCCAACAGGCCAGCAGCACCATCAGCTGCCGAAGCAGGCGACAGCCCGCCACGCGTGACGCGCGTGTTGTTGATCTTCGCCGAGGCCGTCGCCAGATCCGGCGATGGACTGCGAATGAGCCCCTCGGCCCAGATCAAGTCATTCTGGGCAGCGGAAATGACCGGCGCCGGACCGTAGCCGGAGTAGATGCCCGTCGGATCCTGATTGCGGCTCAAGTCGTAGCGGTTGTGATTGATGTTCGACTGGTGATACTGCCCACGCGAAGCACTGAAGATTTCGTATTCGGAGTAGCCGAAATCTGTGCCCGGACGGCCGCCCGCCTTCACGGGAATCGTGCCGAACCCATCGACAATGCTGGCATCACCAAACGTGCCGTCACCCAGACGCTTGTCGGGCGAGTTCGGCTGCTTATTGCCGCCAGCCGGATACGGATCCTTCTGCGTGGCCGGATCGAGCTGCGTCGCGATGCGCGTGTGAATGACGCCCGTGTCGATCGAGTTGAACCACACCAGCACTTCGTGGCACCAGGACGAGCAACCATCGCCGACGAACACAAAATCAAACGGTGACGTGCTCGACATCCCCTTCGCGGCGTAGGCGGCCACCTTGGCCCAATCCACTTCCGTTGCCATTTCCGCATCATTGCGCGGATAGTACGCGAGCGTCATCGCCGCCATCGTGTTGGCGATCTGCGCGATCTGCACGTTGGTGTAGGCGCGGCCGTTCGTCCAACCAGCCGGCGTCGTGAACGTATTGGCATTGGCCAGCACGATCGCTTCATCGAACTTCTTGATCGCCGCGTCACGCATGATCTTGCGATTCGAGTACGTCAGCTTCGAGACATCCACCGTCTCGTCAATGATGTAGCCCTTGTCGTAGTTCATCGAGATGCCCGAGTGCGCGGCGGCATTCATGAATGCCGCGATCGTCTCGGCGCGCTTGGTATCGGCCGCGCTGTTAATGACCTTCTTGTCCACGCGGATCGCACGCAGCACGTCCGACGCGGACGACGCCACGCTGTAATAATTCGTCCAGTACTGCTCAAGGTTCACGCGCTCCTGCGCGCCGGGATCGTTCTTCCAAGGACGCGTGTTGCGCGTGCCGTCGGCGTCCTGGCTGTTGATGTAGAGCATGAAGAAGTTGTTCCACGACGACGAGTACGAGTCCGCAATCGTCGAGAGCGGTCCCACGGCATTCATCCCTTCGTAGCCGGTGAACCACGTGTGCATCGTACCGCCCGCCACCGCTTCGAGCGCGGCCGGATCGGACAGCGCGCGCCGAGCGTCCGGCGCGTTGGGGTTGGCGACGTCAAGGTTTCCACAACCCACCACGGCGACTGCCGCGGCGACGCTCAGCCATCGGATGGACTTGATGATGTTCATAAGTGTCGGTCTCCTGATAGTGAGGTGGCGGCTCAGAAGCCGAATTCGATCATGGCAGTGAACGTGCGATACGCGGGGTAGCTGAAGTTGTCCACGCGGTACGTGAACGGCTTGCCGGCGCCGCCCGACACGTCGGGGTCATAACCCGTGTACTTCGTGCTCGTCCACAAGTTGCGACCCACGATGCCAATGCGCGGAGCCTGCGCCTCGCCAAGGTGGAAGATCTTTGCCACGGACTTCGGAATCTGGTAGTTCACCGACAACTCGCGAAGCTTGACGTACGACCCGTCTTCCACAAAGAAGTCGTTCGCGTTGATGCCGTTGTAGAAGACCTTGTAGTAGTTCACCGGCTTCTTCAGCGCCTGCGCCTTGCCGCGCTGATCGAAGATCGGATCGCGCTCTTCATTGAATGGCCACTGGCGCGTCAAGTTATAGATCTGACCACCCTGCACCATGTTGAACAGGATGTTCACCGACAGCCCCTTGTACTTGAGGCTGTTGTTCAGGGAGAGGTTGTAGTCCGGGTTCACATCGCCAATCGTCTGCAGCGACGACCCGCTCGCCAAGAACGCCTTGAGCGGCTTCTCGTCCACCGTGCCCATGGCCGACTTCAGCACGTAGTAGCCGTCGGAGTTCACCGCGTAATCGGCCGCCGTCCCCGACAACTTCTTCGCGGCAATCGTCGTCGCCAACTGGTCGGCACTCTTGATCCAGCGCTCGCCGTACATCACGCCAAACGTTTCGCCGGCCGCCACGCGGAACAGCTGCGTGTTGCCGTCCGGCCCGTTCAGGAATGGCGGCACGTTCAACGCGGTGATCTTCGACCGCGTGCGGTCGCCCGTCAACGTCATCTGCCAATCGAAGTCGTTCGTCGCAAACAGGAGCGCGCTCACGGCCAATTCATGCGTGTTCCCCACGAGCGTGCCGGCGTTCTGCCACTGGCTCTGGTAGCCGGCGGCAGCGGACAACGGCACCTGCAGGATCTGATCCTTGGTGACCTTGTCCGAGTAGCTGTACTCGACCGTGAACCTCTTGAGGAAGTTCAAGTTGAATCCGATTTCCTTTTCCGTCGACAGCGCCGGCTTGAGGTCGGTGTTGCCGAGCGTGACCTTCTGCGGGCTGCCCGCCGAGATCACCAGCGTTTCGTATTGGGCGTCATACGTCGGACGCAGACCGGCCGTGCCGTACGAGGCGCGTAGCTTGAACTCGTCCACACCCGGAATCTTGAAGTCTTCCGAGACGCGGTAGGCACCGGACGCGCGAATGTAGGTCTGGCCACGCTGAGCGGAACCGAACAGCGACGATTCGTCGCGACGCACCACACCGTCGAGGATGTAGCGATCCTTGAACTCGAACGTCGACACGAAGAACGCATTCTTCGCGCGATACGCTTCCGTTCGCGAACTGGGCGTGACCGGCGTGTTCGGATCGGGCGAGTACGCCGAGAACTCCGTCACCTTCGGTACCACGAGCGCCGACGCGTTCACGCCGATGAAGGCATGGCTCTGATCTTCGTACACATACGCAACCTTCGAGGTGTTTGTGAACCAGCTGTACGTCCGCACGGACGTGAGCGTAAAGCCCGTATTGTAGGTGCGGTCGTTCATCGCCTGTTGGAACAACGCACCCTTATCGGCAGCACCGGCCGAATTCAGGAAGCCCATCGGTCGGAAGTTCTTGTAGTTCTGGTTCGACTCGTCGTAGTTGAAGTTGCCTTCCGCCGTCAGCCAGCTCAGCGGATGCCAACGCATCTTGGCCGTTCCCGTAAAACGGTCGCGGTCATTGCTGATCTGGCGCTGCGAGAGGCCATATAACGGATTGTTCAAGTTGCCCGACTGCGGCGGCTGCTTGATGACCGCATTGTACGGCGTGCCATCCTTGTTCTTCGCGAGCAGGTCGATGTTCGGCTCAAGGAAGCGCAGGCCAAAGAAGATGCCCGTGTCTTCGCCCTGGTCGGCGTGCGAACGGCCATAGAAGGCGCCGGTCGAGAGGTCCAGATTGTCTGAGAGCGCCTGGTCGACGTTCAAACGGAAGTTCTGGCGGCTGAAACCCGAGAGCAGGTTGAGCACGCCGGTCTCGCGCGTGTTCTGAATCGAGGCGTTGAAGTTGTTCGCGCCACGACGCTGGCCGACGGACGCATAGTTCGTCATGAACGCGCCGCCGTGGAACACTTGACCGAGCTGGTCGTATGTCTTCTGGTACGAGTTGTCCGAGATCTGGTCATTCTTGAGCTGACGGCTCCCGCTCGACAAGTCAAAGCTGCCGTCGGCGTTGTTCTTGTAGGCGTGCGACAAGTTGTTCGCCAGCACGCGCGGCAAGGTGCTCGAGCCATACTCGTTACGAACCGTGATGTACGTCTGCCCTTCCGCCAAAGCAGCGCCACGCTTCGTGAAGATCTGCACCACACCATTCGCGGCGTCGGAGCCGTACAGCGAGCTCGCCGCGGCGCCCTTGATGACTTCCACGCGCTCAATGTCTTCCGAGGCGACGTCGGCCAAGGAGAGACGCGAGATCGTGCCGTCAATAATGATCAGAGGATCGGTCTTGCCGGTAATGCTCGCCGGCGAGCGCAAACGGATGGCCGGAGCCGCACCAGGCTGACCCGACACCGTCACCACACTCGCGCCCGCGACCTTACCGCTCAAGCTCGCCAGCGGCGTCGTGCCGGGCGCGTCTTTGAGGGCCGAGGCATCGACCACGGCAACCGAGAACGCCGTCTTCTTCTGCGATGTCGCATCCGACACGCCCGTGACGACCACCTGCTCGAGGTTCATCGCGTCCTTCTCAAGATCGAAATCCTTCTCGACGCGGCCGACCACAAGCGTCAGCGCCATCTGCTTCGGCTTGTAGCCGATATAGCGCACCTTCAGGGTGATGGACCGTCCACCAGCGCGCGCGACATCCACCGTAAAGTTGTAGCGACCATCAAGAGAGGTGACGGCACCGACCCCGAGTTCGGGAATGCCGACACTCGCACCACCTAGCGGTGCGCCCGACGATGTAACTTTTCCGGAGAATACTGCGTTCTGAGCTTGTGCCGTTCCGACAATCAGCGCGAGCGCTGCAAACATGCCGGTCACACGCAGAAGCCGTCGGACGATCGCACGGTCCATCTTCATTTGCGAACTCCCTGGCGGAGGGGGTGGGGGAACTACAACAGCAAACGGCTACCCGAGGTCCCAGTTTTCACGCCGGAACCCAAGTAGTTTGATTGCATTGCGCAATCAGGATTATTCTGTTAGCAATGCCTATGTAACTACTATAGGACGCCGGACGCAACCCCCTCCGGGGCTATATATGCCTGCTACATACCGGTTACTTTCCCATGCCTCGACCCAACGGTTTCGTCTCAGGTGCGTAAGTACTAGCCCTGTGCGACTTCCGGCCGCCCCGGTTACGGCCCTTCTCCTCTCGCTCGTGGCCGGCCTCCCCACTGCGGCGATGTCTCAAAAGGGGACAGCTCAGATCGCCGGAACCGTCACGGATATAACCACTCATATGGTTATTATCAACGCCGATGTCATCCACCTAGGCCTTGGCCGCGTAACCGTCACCGATTCCGCCGGCAAGTTCCTTCTAACCGATCTCCAGCCCGGCATTGTTCGGATTCTGGTGCGCGCCAAAGGGTACCCGTCCTCCGTCAACACCATAGCCCTCGCCCGCGGCGAGTTCATGACCCGCGACTTTGAGCTGGACTCTTCAGCCACCGGCCGCGCGAACGCCCAAAAACTCCCGTCGGTCGCGGTCAGCGCTCCCAAACCGGCGGAACCGCGTTACGCCGACTTTGAGCGGCGGCGCGCCACGGGGCGCGGGCATTACATCACACGCGACGACATCGAAAAAGGAGGCTTTGCCAACCTCCAAGACGCCATGAAAGGAATCCGCGGCGTCGCCCTCGACTGCGGCGGGGCCACCGCTGGCGCGGCTTCAGGCACAAGCTTGGGCTGCAATATCCGCATGGCCCGTGCGCCGATGCGCTGCAATCCGGAATACATTGTAGATGAGCGCGTCGATAACGACTTCGGACCAAACGTCGCCATCCGGGACATCGAGGCGCTGGAGGTCTATACCGGACCCTCCGACGTGCCGGGCGAGTTCGCCGGGCGCTACGCTGGCTGCGGCGTGATTGTCATTTGGACCAAGAACGGACCGCCTCGAAAAAAACCATGACCGTGTGCATCACCAACACAGCACCGCTCCGTCCGTTCCTCCTGCTCCTCGCCCTGACGCTGGCCTGCAGTTCGTCGGAACAGAAGCCGCAGAAAAGCTTGATCCAAACCAAACTCGCCGAGCGCGCGCTCGCCGAGACCCGCACAGACTCCTTCACCCTGATCGCCGACCGCGGCCGCGTACTCGGCGATCCCGCCGCTCGCGTCTGGGTCACGATCGTCAGCGATTTTCAGTGCGCCCCCTGCAAACAATGGCATCAGGACGTGCTGCCGCTGCTGCGCAAAGAGTATGCAGCGTCCGGACGCGTACGCCTCGCGTTCGTCCACTTCCCGCAAGCAGAGCACCTCAACGCGCAGACGGCCTCCATCGCCGCCACCTGTGCGGCGCACCAGGGCAAGTTCTGGGAAGCGGCGGATCGCATCTTCGACACGCAGGCCCGTTGGATGAACCTGCCCGATGCGCGCCCCTATCTCGACTCCGTCAGCATTGCCGTGGGAGTCAACGCCGCTCCACTCCGCCTGTGCACCGAACGCGCGCAGGCGCTCAAGCTCATTCGTGATGACATCGAACGGAGCCGTTCGGCGCGCGTCGACTCGCTCCCGACGTTCTTTATTGGCACACGGCGCATGAGCGGCGCGGCATCGATCGCGACGTTGCGGACCGCAATCAACGCGGCACTCGCCGGCCAGTAACGAAACACGCCCAGCACTCACGAGTGCGGGGCGTGCTCCACCACAACGTACAAAAACAGCGCGCCCTTACTCTGGCGCGCGCACCGTCAGCTCGCGCTGCCCCGCAGCGATCGGAACCGTCTGCTCGCGCCCGCCTGGCCAGCGCACCCAAAGCGTGGTGGCACCGGCCGGCAACGCAAGGACGCTCACCGCACCGTCCATCGACCAGTAGCCGCCGCCACCGTGCACCTCGCGCACCGGACCGCGGTTCGTGCCGCTCACCACGCGCAGCTGCACGCCGATACCGAGCGGATTGCCGGCACCGGCACTCAGTCGCACTCGCAATCCGACGGCCGCTCCCACGTTGTGCCAGAGCGTCGTCGCCGCGCCGTTCTGCGACACGGCAAGATCGACGCGCCCATCGCCGTCGTAATCCGCGGCCGCCGCGCCGCGGCCATCCCCAAGCACGGAAATCCCAGAGCCACGAACGCTGAGCGCGCTAAACACGCCGCGTCCATCGCCGAGGAGCAACTGTCCTGCGCCGGCGTCGAAGCGCATCGTGCGAATGTCCGTCGGAGAGAAATTCTGCGCGAGGAACAGATCTTCGCGCCCGTCGCCGTTGAAATCGGCGACCACCACCCCGAACGCTGGCGCAATCTGCGCGGCACGCGGCAAGGCGTGCGCTTCAAAGCGACCACCCTTGTTCAAAAACACCGTGTGCTCAAACGTCGTCGCACCCACACGCATCGCACTCTTGGCCGCATCGCCGAGCACGCTGTCCACGGTCAGTTTGGAATACTCGGTAAACGAGGCAATGCGCTCGCGCACCGACGGCAACGCCACGCCGAGCCGTGAGAACGACTCGAGCGGAAGCTCGCGCCCCGTGAGTGAGTCGCGCCGCGCAAATAGTAGCCCGGGACCACCGGTCCCGAAATTTCCAACCACGAGTTCGTACGGACGTTCCGCCGTCGCTTGCCACGGCGTGTTGAGCCCCCAGCTCGTGGCCACCAAATCGATTTTCCCGTCGCCATCAAAATCACCGGCGGCGAGACCATTCCACCGACTCGTCATCGCACTCATCCCCCACTCGCGCGTGACGTCGCGGAACCGTCCTTTCTCATTGTGCAGAATTCGAACAGGTCCCCACTCGGCGGCCACCACAAGCTCCGGCCATCCATCGCCATCCAGATCGGCAAACAAGGCAGACGACAACAGCCCGAGCGACGCGAGCACCTTCGCGTTCACGGTATCGGCCACAAAGCGGCCGTCGGCGGTGCGGAGATATAGATGCGAGGGCGCTGGGAATGGCCAACTGCCTGGAACAATGCGCGCGCCAACAAATAAATCGAGCCGTCCGTCGCCATTCACATCGCCGAGCGCCATTGGACCAACGCTCGCACTCTCGGGCGGCGCCATCGGCACAGGCGTAACGAGTGCACCGGCGCGGAGCGCATAGCCGAGTACCGAGGGCACCCCGAGCGCCTCAGCGGGCGACGCCGACTCGTAGCTCGCCTGCCCCGCGAGGAGCGTGGTGCCGCCACGCGCGTCCGGCACGGGGAGAATCGTGGTGACGTCCCACTTCGCCGCGCCACCGGGCGCTGCGGTTGCACTGAAGCGATTTCCTGCGTTGCGCAACACGGTAAGAGCACCGCCACGTCCCGTGCCCACAACAAGATCTTCTCGACCGTCACCGTCCGTGTCGATCCAACTCACGCCCGGTCCGAGCTGACTAAAACGATTCGGCAGCAGCGGCTGACGCCGGTAGTCATCAAAGATCGAGTCTACGTGCGTGTGTCCACCGAGCAACGCCGTGGCATTCTCAAAGAGCGGGCGAGCCGCGTCGGCCGGCGATGGAATCGTGGAGGGTTGGTTCGAGGCGCCAGCCTGATCAATCTCGTATAAGCGATTCGGCGGCGTATTCCGAATGATGCTGCGCCGCCCGTCGCGCCATTTCACTTCGATCGTGACCAGCGAATCGCGCCCCGAGGCAAAGGCGAGCTGCATATCGCTGCCCGACATGTAGTAGCCGCCCGCCGTGAGTTCTCGCGACTGCACCGGCAGCGAAGGCGCCAACACACTCACCACCGCGCCAATCCCCTGGTCGTTCGGCGACACGCCCTTGAGTCGCACCGCCACGCGTGGCGCCTTGCTCTCGTTGCGATAGACCACCGGCGGCGCGTCGAGCCGTGTCACCAACACATCGAGATCGCCGTCGCCGTCAAAATCGGCGAGCGCCATCCCCTGCGAAATCGCCTCGTCCACACCGAAGCCCCATGCGGCGCTCACATCCGCAAAACTGGCATCGCCGCGATTCCGCAACGCCACACTGCGCGCCGCGAGGCGCGGGAACTCGCCCTGCTCACGATTCCACGGCACGCGCGGGAAACTATTGCGAATGCGTTCGAACGTATCGGCATCTCGAATATCCCAGCGATGCCCGTTCACCACGAGGAGATCTTCATAGCCATCGAGATCCACATCCACAAACGCCGACGCCCACGACCAATCGGTGGCGGCGACACCCGCAAAGTCCGCGGCCTGAGCCCACGTACCGTCACCGCGATTGAGCTGCAGCGCGTTCCGCATCCACTGCCCACGATCGGGGGTGAGCCCGACCTTCTTGGGGAGCGGCGTATGCGTGGGAATCTGGCGCTGCCGAACGCCGAGGGTGGGGCTGAGCATGTCGGTGGTGAATAAATCGACGTGCCCGTCGCGATTCACGTCGGCGAAGTCCACCGACATACAGGTGTTGCTGGTTTCCCGAATGGAGAGCGACGGCGTGAGTCGGAAGTTTCCCGTGCCGTCGTTCAGCCAGAACTGGTCGGGGTCTTCAAAGTCATTGCACACGTACAGGTCCGGCGCGCCGTCGCCATTCACATCATAGAAGCGTGCGGCCAGGGTAAAGAAGTCAGGCTCGACCGTGAGCGTCTTGCCATCTTCGCCCGTAAATCGTGGCCCATTGATCGGCACGCGCGTGAAGTGTCCCTTGCCGTCATTCAAATAGAAGAGGTCCACTTCGGCGCGCTGCGAGCGAACAATGCCGCCGAGATCTGGGCGGTCTTCGACGCGGTACTCGCCCTTCCACGGATCGACGACCTCGTATTTTCCGTTGATCTTCTTCACCACCTGATCAAACGACCGCGCCTGCGGTGGAAAGGCATCGAGCGAATTGCGTTTCTTGTATGTGGCCACGTAGAGATCGAGCGTGCCATTGCCGTCCACATCGGCCATCGTGAGCGTGGTGGCCGCGTAGCCGCTGTCGAGACCGCTCCCCGCGGTGGCGTCGGCAAAATGCCCTTTGCCGTCGTTGAGCCAAAGCTTGAGCGGTCCACCGAGCGTACCGACCACGAGGTCAGGATGGCCGTCGCCGTTGACGTCGGCAAAGACGGCGCCGGTGGTCGCGAGGCCCTTCGTATCGATGCCGCTGCTGGCGGTCACGTCTTCAAAGTGAAAACCACCCGTGTTGCGATACAGCGCCGCCGGACGCTCCACGGAGGCAAGAAACATGTCAGGCAAACCGTCGCCGTCTATATCACCTAAGGCCACGCCCGCGCCAATCAGCAGATTGCGATTGGCCATCGCGTGCTCGTCGTCCACATCGTTGCGATGGACGAGCCCGGTCGAGGAGGACGTGAGTTGCGTAAAGCCATCCTGCCCGCGCCACGGCAGCGCGAGCGCGCGCCAGCGATAGCCGTCGGCCTGATGCCAGGCCGTGTCCACGCGCGAGCCGCACGCCGCGACCGCACAGACGCCAATCAGCGCGAGCGCCACCGCCTGCGCGCGGCGGACGACGCGCGCCGCGAGCCGTTGCCGCTCCTCAACACTCACTTCGCGCGCCGCGTCTTGACGCGGTCGAGCACGCGCTGCCCAATGCACTGCCCCTGCGTGAGACCGTCGTACACCGCGGGGAAGTAGTGCACCCCGGCATAAATGCGCGAAATCGCCACTTCATCGCGCGCGGCCGAGAAATTCTTGAAGGCCCGCGCCGGCTGCCCGACATCCATCTGCGTGGAATCGCTAAACGGAATCGTGTCACCCAGCACCTTGGCCAGCACCGCCACCGCCGCACCGGACTGCACCGAGTGCCCAGAGGTGTACTCCGGGAATGGCGGCGTTGGAATCACGGTGCGGTACTGCTTGTCGAACACGCGCTGCACATACGCCACCGGCCGCACCACCATCGAGCGGTACTTTTCCTTCCAGCAACCAATGAAGGCATCCGCAATGGCCAGCGACGTGAGGGCGTACACTTCCGCCGCATCGTCCGCCGTGAGATGGCGGCGCACAATCATCTGGTTCGTCACACTGATCCAGTGAAAACCTGGAGTGCCCGTTGCCACGGGGTTGTCCGCCCAAAAGAGCGCAATATTCCGCTGGTCCGGCGTAAGCGCCTTGACCGTATCGTAGAACTGCTTCCCCATCTTCCAGAACGGAGAATTCGGCTTCTCGGAGTATTCCAGGGGCTTTGGCGCCGCGCAGTCGTCGCCGTCGCGCAGAACAAACGTGCGAAGATTTCCCCAGTACGGTTCGGTCGGACGCACCGGATTAAACGTCGGAAGCGTATTGCTCCCCGCCGCCTTGGGACGATTGGAGAACACCCACTTCTCCGACTCGCGCTCCGGTTCCAGCGCGGCATTCGGATTCTTCGTCACCACAACGTCGGACTGCCCCGACAACGTCTGCGGCACATACTGGTCGAGGGTGGCCGTGTTCTCCCACTGATCGTGCTTGGTGGACGGCGTCCACACGCGCCCTCGCGTTGCGAAGAAGCTGTCCGTCGCCGCCCACGCCAGCAGGGCGCCGCCCAGCGCGTGCCCGTGCGCCACGGAGCGGTCACGTTGCGCCGCCGACACGCCGGCCGCCTCGCGCGCCGCTACCTGCGCCTTAGCGAGCGAATCGATCGTGCGCCGCGTACTCGCAAAGCCGTCGCGGAATAACGAATCGAGTACCAGGCGCATCGCCTCGGCGGCAACGGTCGCGCCGTCTACCGGGCCGCCCTCGGGCGCCGCCGGCAGTGCATCGAGCCGGTTCAGCTGACCCGCCATCGAGCGCAACGGCGACGCGGGATCCGACGCGTAGCCTTCGTACAGCGCCAGCGAGGCGTATGCCGAAATGCGCGCCGCCACCGGTGGCCCCAGCCGCTCGGATCGCGCGAACGCAAGCGTGGTGCGCAACCACTGCGCCACCAACTGTGGATCGGACGGCGTGGCGGCCCGCGGCCCGCACGCGGACAGGGACAACGCGGACACCGCAACAAGGACGGCGCGAGACGAAACGTTCATGAGACTGGGTGGTAGGGGTGGACGAACCAGTCCGACGACTGCATCACAGCGCATCGCGCGGTGCTCCGCCCTTTTGCCGGCGGAGCACCGCGATGAATCATGCTACGGCTTGGCCGCTGGCTTTGAAAAGTCCACCTTCGGCGCTTCGCGAGCCCCAGGGTTGGTGACGTCAAAGTACTCGCGCGCCTTCGAACCAATCACCTTCGCCGTCATCACCTGCGGAAACTTGCGGATGTACTCATTGTACGCTTGCACCGCGCCGTTGTAATCTGTGCGCGACACCGCAATGCGATTCTCGGTACCGGTCAACTCGTCCTGCAACCGCAAAAAGTTCTGGTCGCTCTTGAGCGTCGGATAGTTCTCCGAAATCGCGAGCAACCGGCCCAGCGCGCCGGTCATCTGCTGGTTGGCGTCTGCCATCTCGCCAATCTTGCCTCCGCTGACCGCGCCCGCCAGTCCGGCGCGCGCCTGCGCCACCTTTTCAAACACTTCCGCTTCGTGCGCCGCGTACCCCTTCACGGTCTCGACAAGATTCGGGACAAGGTCGGCACGGCGCTGCAACTGCACCGCAATCTGCTTCTGCGCGGCCGCCGCATTCTCGTCCATCGACTGAATGGAGTTGTAGCCGCACGCGCCCAGCACGAGGGGGAACGCCAACACTAGGGAACGAAATCGCATCTGCCTCTCCAAAGAAGGGTCGAACTCGCTGAATCGCCTACTGCGCCGCCGGTAGCGCATCCAAGTACGCCACCAGCTGCTCCAGCCCTGCGTGATACGCCATCAACACATCCGCCGCCCGCGCCGCCGTGATTTTCTCGTCGCCGCGACGGTGCAGCACCACCGCCACAAAGGGCGCGGCCTCAATCCCCGCGCGCGCCGACACCGCGCGCACCAGCGCCTCATTATCCATCGCCGCTGAATCGCCCGTCAACCGCGCCAGCGTCCGGAAAATCACCAGCACCTGCCCCGCACTCGCGGCCAGCACATGCACCCGCTTGGCCGCATCGTCGCTCGACGAGAGCATGGCCGTGCGAAGCCGGAGTAAAATGGCCATCGCTTCATATTCCAACTGTTGCCGAATATCCGCGCGACTCACCGCGATGCCAGCCGCTACATCCATCCCCTCGGCCGCCCACAACACGCGATGACGCTCGAGAATGTCCGCGTGCTCCATTGCAAACACATCCACGCTACTCCGCCACTCGGCGCCCGTCAGCGTGAGCAACGGCGCATGGCCGGCCTGCTGCCACGCGCGCAGTGCGGCGCCTGCCGCCGGAACAGCGGCCGCGCGGAGTTCCTGAACCAACACCAGCACGTTTTGGTCCGAGTGACCCGTGTGCGCCTCACCGCCAGCCGACGAGCCGTAGAGCACCACGGCCAGCAGGTCTGCACCGTAGGCCGCGCGCAACTGCGTCACCAGGGCTTCAAGTGTCATCGATGCCATAGCCTAGTAATCTCCGCTCGAGCCGCCGCCAGAAAAACCACCCCCGCCACCAAACCCGCCAAACCCGCCACCCCCGCCTCCGCCACCACCAAAGCCGCCCCCGAACCCGCCTCCACCACGCCGACCGCTCTGCGAGGCCAGCAGGAGCCAGAGGCAGCCATTGCCACGGCCGCCCGACAACACGAGCACCGCGATCACGAACAACACCACGGCCAGTATCGGTGGCATACCGCGAGAGCGCCGGCGATCCGGCGCCGCCACCCGCTCCGAGGCCAGCGGCATCCGCGCCACAGAGTCGAGCGAGAACCCAAAGTTCCCCGCATACCGCTCGGCCACCCGCTGCGCCATCAGTTCCAACGCGGTGCCATAGTCACGGCGCTGCAAAAGCGGCGTCGCCTCGCGACGAATGTCACCAGCCTGCGCGTCGGTAATGAACCCCTCGGTACCCTGTCCTGTTTGGATGGAAACGTGCCCCTTTCCGTCAGAGCTCGTTTCGCGCGGCACCAGCAGAATCACGATCCCCGTATTGCGCTGCGCCTCACCGATCTTTGCCGCTGAACCAACTTTCCATTCCCGCCCAATACGAAGCGCGATGTCGCCCACGTCACGCCCGGCGATGTCGGCGAGCGTCACCACGGCGATCTCGCCACCGGACGCCTCGCGCACCACCCGAGCGAGTCGCTCCAGTCGCTGCACTTGATCAGCGGAAATGACGCCGGCAAAGTCGTTGACCATTCCACGCGGCGGCGGAATGACTGGCCCCGCCGGCTGCTGCGCAGGCAGTGACGCGGACGCGACCAAAGCCGCGGCCAGCAAGGCCACAACGGCGCGCAGAGAGCGAAAGAGTGGGGTGAGCATCAGGTGGGATTCGGACCTCCGCAGAGGCTGCCGAATCATACCCTTACAACGGCCGAGGAGTGCCCAGGGTTTCAAAAAACCACCGGACAGGTGCCACCTATCGCTCGCGCCGGTCGCCGTACATCCGGGTGTAAATGACAATGGCGCCGTAGGGCGCACGGTCCCCCCACATCACCGACGACTGCACGCCGGTGAGCACCGCAAAGAAGTACACATCAGACGGCTGAATGGCCAACTGATACCCAATGACCTGATCGTCCACGATATACGTCAGGCATCGGTTGTTGCGCATAGAGCGGACACAATCACTCGGCTTTTGCGGCAACAAAATACTCTGCACCTGGGCCGCGCGCATGAGGTCGGCAAAAAAGGGCGAGTCCGCGCGCCGGCTCGCCACTAACTCGGGCTCAAACACCTGCCACCCTCGGCGCCGGGCCTCCTGCAACCGACGCGGCCCAAGCGATGCGGCGTCAACGGTGGTCACAATCTCCACCGGTGACAATGACGGCGGCTCCGCCGGAATTTCGAGATTCATCTCCACCGTGTCGGTCGCGGCGATCCCTTTGATCAACTCCGTGAACGACGGCTGCCACCCAATCTTGCGCACGGCAATCGAAAACGGTCGCCCGTCAACCTTGAGCGTGAAATGTCCCGACGAGTCGCTGAACACCTCGTGGAGGGGGAGGCCCGCACTGTCGTGTGCGCTCACGCGCGCTCCAATCACGCGTGCCTCGGTTTGCCGCACGGTGATTCGCCCGCGAATCACCTGCGCGTCCGTCTTGTGCGTGCAGAGCAGCAACGCCAACGCGAGCCACTGGCAGGCACGCACAAGGCCGCTGCGCGACGAATCGCGCAGCGGCCTTGTCACGAACGGATCGTTCGTGTGCGTAGCGTACCTTACGGCGAGGTGGTGCGCGGCGGCTGCTTGTCCATAAACCAAACTACCGACGCCGTGGCCGCAGCGGCAGCCTTGGAACCCGTCACCGACGGGCCAAAGATGAACGCCGTGGCGATCGTGCCAGCCACGCCCGATCCACCGAGCGGGTCAGCCAGCGTCGTGCCGGCCGTGCCAGCGCCCATCGTGTAGCCGGTAGCAGAACCGACTGCGGTTGTGGGATCGCCCACAGCCGTCAGCTTGACGTTGGTCGCGCCCAAGGCACGAGCCTGATACGCCTGCGCCGTGCCGAACGACATGTTGGAGATGGTGGCAGCGCCGGCGAGTGCCGCCGTGCCGTCCGTCACCCACACGTCAACGTTGGGCTGGTTCGCGCCCGCGTGTAGTACGCGAACCGCGATGCCAGAGCCCTGCGCCGGCTGTGCATCGTTGATGATCCACAGCTTGGCCTTCACGCCACCCGCACGGTACTGACCCGTGTGGATGATCGTGTAGTACTGGCCAGCCGTGAAGCTGTAGGTCGTGTCGATGAGCACCTGGCTCACGACCAACGGATCAACTGCCACGCCCGACGTGGTGATGCTCATATTCGGGAACACGCGGATATGGCGCGAACCCGCCTGCCAGCCCTGAAAGTTTCCGTCACCGAGGGCCCGATAGGCCACGTTGAGGAACGGCTGGCTGAACTCAACCTGATCGATGGCGCGGAAATCCATATTGAACGTGTCGGACACCGCGTTGATGTACCGGATGTACGCCAACGGCGGGTTCGTGAACGTCGTCGGGTGACCGGTCGAGTCGGCCGTGCAGGCCTGCACGCCGATCATACCGGCTACCACAAGGAGAAATCGCGAGACTCGCATGTTATTCCTGACTCCAGAAGAGAAGAAGGAGTGGCTTCTTGGTTTCAACGTGAACTAGCGGGAATGCTGAGGTGGAGCGCTTGTGCCATCGGAGGGCATGGTGCCCGCCCCCGTCAAGCTTCGCGTCAACACGAACGCGATTACTGCAACTGCCGCTCCGCCGGCCAGCATCGTCGTACGGAACCGATCCAACTGACGGACCTGAAAACCAGTCGTGAACACTCGGGGAACCCGAACCGCTTCACCCGTCCAGCCATTCGACAACCCCGACAACTGGTAGACCCGGGACACGTGCAACACGTAGACCGAATCGTCCGCCGCCGCCACCGTCCCTTCCACGCGATCCACTGCGATTCCGAGTCGGTCTGAAAGTGCGGCCCGCCCCTGATCGTTCAGGAACACCCACACCTTCGTGGCGACCGGCGCTGGTCCCTGCTGCGTCGGGAGTGACTGATAGCACCCCTGAAGCAGCAGCGACCACGCCGCTAGCACCGCGCCGGCGTACCGGCGATGATGCTTAGAAACCGTACGTCCCCTTCGGAGCGGCAAACTTTCCACCCTGGCCGCCCATGTTGTAGAACGCTTCCAAACGCGAATCCATTTCCTTGTTCGGAATCGGCCACTGTTGCGCCGTGTACTGCGGGAGATCGTTCCAACCGCGGGCGTCCAAGTACCAGGACATAAAGCCCGTGTAGGCGGTCTCCATACGCTTTTCCCACTTCATCGCTTCCAGAATGCTGCCGCACGCGACATCAGAGCTCGTCGCGTTTGGCACCTGCGGCACGCACCCCTGCGCCGAGAAGCTTCCGGTGACCGAAGCCGTGGCGCTCGCCGGCGTGTTGATCGCCGGAAGACCATGCAACGTGCGCGACGCATTGATCAGCGTGGCCGCCGAGGCGAGGTCACCCTTCCGGATGTAGCCCTCAGCCGCGAGCATGTCGTTTTCAGCCTTCGCAAAGACCACCATCGGGCCCGTGCCAGACGCAGCACGAATGTTCAGCCAACGGCGGTGATCGTACTGCGAGGAACCCCATCCGTCGCCCGGGAAGTCATCGCCCGAAGCGCGGTTGCCGATGTAAATGCCGGCCGGAAGCGCCGTGCCACTGACCGGAGCGGCCGCCTGCTGCGCGGCGCGCGTGGCGCCAGCCGGGAAACGAGCGTCAGGCGTGCGAATGAGCACGCTGGCTCCGTCGCGGCCGCCGACGGCCGTTGTGATGTACGTCTTGTACGCACCCGACGTATCGGCCATGCCGAGAATCGGAAGCGGGAACTCGTGCCAGCCACCGGTCACATACATCTGTGAGCAGTCAAACGCGCAGCTCCAGCTGCCGCCCATCTGCAACACGACGTTGGCCGAGATGCCGTTGGTGGCGTCAGCAATGACCGACGTCCAGTCCACCGCCGCACGCTCGGTCCCATCACGGGCCAAGCCAGCGCGGATGCGAGCCTTCTGCGAGCGCACGAAGCGCACCCAGTCGGCCTGCGACATCGAGTTCGTGGAGAGCCAGCCGGACGGAAGCGGGAACGCCGCTGCCGCCGTGGCACTACCGCCCCACGCCAGCGCGGAATCGAGCAGCGCCAATGACTTGGCACCCACCGCGGCGTAGCCGGACAGCGCCGGGATCACATCGCTACCCACCGTGTGATCGACGATCGCCGCCGAGTCATACGCCAGTGCGACGTAACCGAGCGACAGACCGATACCCATCAAGGCGAATCCGCGGTCCCGATAATCCGAGGCCAGCGTACCCGTGGTCTGGTTCGCCTTCATAATGCGATCGAGTGCCTGCACCAAGTTGGCCGAGGTGCGTGACACACGCTGGAACGCCGAGTACTCGCGGTTGTTGCCCGCGTCGGACTGGTTCCCACGATCGTTGGAGATCGGGGAGCGCGGGATCGCCGCGCGAATGTTCATGCCAAAGTTGGCGACCGTCGCATAGCCCTCAAACGCGAGCTGGTGCGACTGCACGTGAATGGCATCCGAGCTGCCCATCCACGCGTTGTGAAACTGCAGATACTGCTGCCCGACCAGGCTTTCGACGTTGGCGGGCGTCGAATACGCGCGCGCCACGTCGGCACTGTTCAGGTTCGTAACATCGAGCGGGCTGTTGCACGCCGTAACCAGCAACGCGCACGCCGCCGCCGATGCCACGCGAGAAATCATTTTACGCATCTGTGGTCCTCGTGGGGGGGCGACCACCTGCCGCCGATGCGGCGACAGGTGATGGCCTCCATCAGAATCAGAAGCTGGTGGTCAGCTGGAACGTGAACGCGCGGAGGTTCGGGAAGTTGTAGGCGTCGACCGCGTTGATAGCGCCCGAGCCATTGGTGCCGCCCGAAAGACCGGTTTCCGGATCGTAGCCCTTGTAGTTGCTCCAGGTCTTCAGGTTGCGCCCGATGAGCGAGACCGTCCAGTCGCCACGGCCAGCAATGGCGCCGATGCGATAGCCGACCGTCACTTCACGCAACTTGATGAACGAACCGTCTTCCACGACGTACGAGTTCGAACCGAGAACGTCGTACAGCCCGCCGACGCCCGAGTTATCCGGGAGACCGACGCGATAGTAGTAGCCCATCGGCTTGGCCGTTTCGACCGTCTTGTTGAACTGGTCTTGTTCCTTGTTCTGGAAATCGCCGAACGACCAGGCACGCTGCAGGTTGAACACGCTCGCGCCGCGCGTGGCGTCGAGAATCGCGTACACCGAGAGGCGCTTGTACGTCAGGTTCTGCGAGAACGACCAACGGTAGTCGGGCAGCGCGCTGCCGTTCTTGTTGTTCGTGACCGCAATGCCGGTGGAGTCACGCATGATGATCGGCATGCCCCAGCTTTCGGCGTAGTTGAACGGCGACTGATTCGCGCCGAGCACGGCCTGCCACAGGTTCTTCGTGATGCCGTCCTTCGTCGAGTTGCCGGCGCCGGTCCACACAATGAAGCCCATGTCGTTCTTCTGCCATTCCTTGCCATCGCCGCAACGGCTCTGGAAGGAGGCCGGCAGCTGGCTGCAGGTATTCACAAAACGACGGCCGTAGATGGTGCCGAAATTCACATTCGGCGCCACATAGAACATCGTTTCCGTGCCCTGCTGGCCACTCGCCGTGTAGTAGTACGGCGCCACCGACGACTGCAGGCCGGTGATCTTGGAGGTGGTCGCGTCGTAGTTGAGGCGGACGCTGTACTGGAAGTTGCGACGCTCAATGATCGGCATGTTGAGCGAGGCTTCCCACGTGTTGTTCTCGAGCTGGCCAGCGTTCTTCCACTGGCTGGTGAAGCCCGACGCTGCTGGCGGCGGAACCAAGAGAATCTGGTCGGCGACGATCGAACGCGCCTTCGTGATCGTGAGGCCGAACTTGTTCAAGATTTCGGCGTCAAAGCCGATTTCGACTTCGGTCGCGACTTCCGGCTTGAGGTTCTTGTTGCCGAGCGCGGAGGCCGACACGGAGCCGCCACCGACCGAGAAGGTCTCGTACTGCTGCGAGAACGACGGACGGTTACCGGCCTGACCCGCCGACGCGCGGAACTTCAGCTCGTTGACGATGTTTTTGAGCTTGCCGCCCCAGAACTTTTCTTCCGAAATACGCCACAGGCCGGACACGCGCGCATAGGTCTTCCAGCGCTGCTCCGAGCCGAACAGCGAAGCGCCGTCACGACGGACGAGCGTTTCGACGGTGTAGCGATCTTTGTAATCGAGGTTCACACCGACCGCGCCGCCCATCTGGCGGATCGAGCTCTGGTTCGAGCTGATGCCGGTGCTCGTCGACGGCACAACAGCCGCCGAGGTGTAGAGGCCGGGCACCACGAGGTTGACACCGCTCTGACTGTCGCCGCGGTTGTCCTGCTGCTCGTACTGCGTGCGGATCGTGAAGCGGGCAGCCAGCTCGCGGAACAGATCGCGGCGCGCCGTCCAGTTCATCGAGGCGTTGTACGCCTGATTGTAGCCATCGCTGAACCCGATGCCGCCCAAGTTTGACGTGCTCTGGGTGGAGGTCGAGATGCGATAGCCGCGGTCGTAGATGCTGCGGTTGGTGTACGTCTGGTTGTCATAGCCAAACGCAAACTCCCCGTCCACCCACGTCAGCGGCTGCCAACGGGCCGTCAAGCTACCCGTGAAGCGATTGGCATCGCCGAGCTGCGGGTTGAACTTGTTCGACATCAGCGGATTTTCGTTCTGCGCGCCCTGCGCGAGCGGGTTGCTCCGCACAAACAGGCGGCCGTACTTGTCGGTGCGAAGCATATTCGCAAAGCCCGGCTGACGCGACATGCGGAAGAAGTTCGAACCGTTGTTGTCCACGCCGACACGCGCGTAGTAGGCGCGGATCGAGGTCGTCCAGTTGCCTGGGAGCGTGTTGTCCACGTTCAAGCGGACGTTGTTGCGGCGGTAGCCGTCGAGGAAACGGATCGAGCCCGTCTCGCGCAGGCTGCCGAGCGACGCAAAGAAGTTCGCGCGGCCATACTTGCCCGTCATGTCAACGTTGCCACCCATCCACGGACCACTCGTGATGAACTGCGCGACGGGATCAAAGGTCGTCGGGAAGCGCGTCACCTGATACAGACCACGGAGCCTGATCGTGCCGAGGTTCGACGAGACGCCCGCGTCATTGGAGAACGTGGCCGGCGACAACGCCCAGTCACCGCCGCCTTCGTTGATGCGGAGCGCTTCGGCGTAAATGTCCACCGAGCGCGAGCAGTTCTGCGCGCCCGACGCCGCGATGCAGAAGCGGTCGCGCGTTTCATTCATCAACAAGCCCGTGCCCTTGGACAGCGGGATCTTGTTTTCGATGTCGCTCGAGCCGCCCTCGGCACGGACGTTGAACTTGATGCCTTCCTGACCAATCTTGCCCGACTTCGACGTGATGTTGATCACGCCGCGGCCGGCGCGCGAGCCGTAGAGCGAGGCAGCGGCGGCACCCTTCACGACTTCGATGTTCTCAATCGAGGTCGGATCGATGTCGGCCAGCGAGCCCTGCTGCACCACGCCGTCAACGATGACGAGCGGACCCTGATCGCGGCCCGAGGCGTTGATCGACTGCGGTCCACGCAGCACGATCGACGGCACCGTGCCCGGCTGGCCGCTGTTCGAAACGATGTTCGCGCCCGGCACCTTGCCGGCGAGCTGCGAGAACGGGTTCGAGCCCGGGACCGGCATGTCCTTCTCCGTCACCTGGGCCACCGTAAACGGCAGCTTGCGCTGCTCCGTTCCCGCCGTCACGCCGGTCACGACGACCTGGCTGAGGCGGTTGATGTCTTCCTTCAGTTCGAAGTTGTACGTCTGGTTTCCCGCGGAGAGCGTAATCGCCTTGCTCTGTGCGGTAAAACCAATCGCGCGAACTTTCAGGGTCACCTGCTGTCCGCTCACGCGGGCGCCAGGGACAGGAATCGTGTACTGACCGCTGGCATTCGTGCCGACTGAGATCTGGAGCGCCTCAATCGTGACGTTCGCGCCCAACAGGGGCTGACCGTCAATGCCCGAAATCACCTTACCGGTGATCGTCAGGCCCTGCGCGAACGCCGTCGCCGGTGCCATCACGGCGAGAGCCAGTACCGCGGTCAACAGCCGCCGCAACCGAGTACTCGTGTGCATCGCGTTCCCTCAACTAGGTGGTGAAGGGGGGAAACTTTTGCTTCCCGCTCAAAACAGTCCTGCTTTGGTGCCTTCCTGATGTCCAACAACTGCAACTACCCAAACGCGCACTTCGAGATAGTACGCCTTAATAGCGCATTACCCATCGTGCACCGCCTGCGTCACAATTCCGTAGCAAAGAAGATTTCCCCAGTGTAGGGCGTCGGCGAAACCCCTCTGAACCATCTTTGTTCCGGCTAGTCGCCGTACCGGTTTGTATCGGTTTCTGCCATTTTCTACTACAGACCCGAACAAACGCCATCGTGGCGCTCTGTCAGGACTTACATTAGATATGTCCGCGCCAGCTCACCCCGGTGACCGCGCGCTTCCCGTTGACCGCCCCTTCCAGCGCTTCGACTATGACCCGACGCCTCGCTCTTTCCCTTGCCGCCGCCCTTCTCGCCGCCTGCTCCACCGGCGATGCGGCGTCCAAACGCTCGGCAACGCCCTCGGTGGTGGCTCAGAACCCAGCCCCCTCTGCACCGGCCGCCACTCCAGCCGCCAACGCGAGCGTCAAGCGCGATTCCCTCATCGAAGCCGCCGACCGCGGCCGCGTGCTGGGCTCCGAAAAAGCCGGGACCTGGCTCGTCATCATTAGTGACTTTCAGTGCCCCTACTGCCGCCAGTGGCACGTCGAAAGCTTTGCCACCATCAAAAAAGAGTACGTGGACACCGGCAAGCTTCGCGTCGCCTACCTGAACTTCCCCCTCAGCATGCACCCGAACGCGATGCCGGCCGCACACGCCTCCATGTGCGCCTCGGCGCAGGGAAAATTCTGGGAAACCGAAGCGAAAATTTTCGATTCGCAAAAACAGTGGGAGAAGCTCCCAGACGCGCGCGCCTTCTTTGACTCGGTCGCCATCTCTACGGGCGTCAATGCCGCGCAACAGCACGCCTGCACGCAAACGCAACACATGGCCTCGCTCATCGATGCGGACCGCCAGCGCGGCGAGTCGGCCGGCGTGCAGTCCACCCCCACATTTTTTGTGGGGCAGCGCCAAGTCCTCGGAGCCCTTCCCATCACCGAGTTCCGCCGCGTGATCGACTCCGTGCTCGCCGCCTCCGGCAAGCGCTAAACTCCGTGCACCGCGCGGACCTCACACGCGCACTCGCGACGTGAATCCGCTGCTCCGCCTCCCGTATGCGCTCGCGGCGCAGGCGGCGCGCCTCGGCGCTTCGCTCGCGCCGGCGGCCGCGCACGGAAAGACCTGGCAATCGCTGCGCGCACGACGCGGCATTCGGGAGCGGTACGCCGCGTGGGGGCGTGCGCACCGGGATCCCGCGCGCCCACTGCTCTGGGTGCACGCACCATCGGTAGGCGAGGGGTTGCAGGCTCGGGCCGTGATTCCGCTCGTGCGCGCGCTGCACCCGCAGCTCCAGATCGCCTACACGTTTTTCTCGCCGAGCGCCGAGGCGTTTGCCACGAGCATCGGCGCGGACTTCACCGACTACCTCCCGTTCGACAGCGCCGGTGACGCCGACGCCGCGCTCGACGCGCTGCGCCCCACCGCCCTCGTGTTCAGCAAGCTCGACGTGTGGCCCACCCTCGTGGCGCGCGCCGCAGCACGCGGCACAAAGATTGGCATGATCTCCGCCACACTCGCCGACGGCTCCGGCCGCGTCTCACCGTGGGCCAAGGCGCTCCTCGGTGATGCCTACGGAGCATTGGCGGCGGTCGGCGCCATCGACGCGGAAGATGCGGCGCGGCTCATCGCGCTCGGCGTGCACGCGCACGCCGTCGAGGTCACTGGCGACACGCGGTACGACCAGGTTTGGCAGCGGGCCCTGACGGCCGACCGCATGGGGCCGCTCCTCGCGACGCTGGCCAGCTCACGGCCAACGTTGGTCGCTGGCTCTACGTGGCCCGCTGACGAAGCGGTGCTGCTCGACGCCTGGGCTGTGGTGCGAAAAAAATTGCCTGGCGCACGACTGATTATTGCCCCGCACGAGCCCACGCCGATGCACCTTCGCCCTGTGCAGCAATGGGCGAACGATGTGCGCGCGCCACTCGCGCGCCTCGGCGATGTGGCACAACGCACTGCCGATGTAGTACTGGTAGACCGCACCGGCGTACTCGGCGAACTCTATGCGCTCGCCGATGTGGCGTACGTCGGCGGCGGCTTCCACTCAGCGGGGCTGCACTCAGTACTGGAGCCGGCGGAGTTCGGCGCGCCTGTGCTGTTTGGGCCGCGCCACACGCAGAGCCGCGACGCAGCGCTTCTCATTGCCGCGAGAGGCGGCGTCGCCTGTGACGATGCCGCCGCACTCGGCGCAGCCCTGCTCTCGCTATTGACGGACAAAGCAGAGCGCGTGGCGGCCGGCGGCCGCGCACGCGCAATGGTCGAGCGTGGAGTCGGCGCGGCCGAGCGCTCTGCTGCGCTCGTGTCGCGATTGCTCGCTACTTCTTGAGCCCCTTCGGCGTCCACGCCACCGAAAAACCAACGGCGTCGGTGGAAGCGAGATAATCTGTACCGCCAAGTAACGCCGCGACGCGCACCGACACCTGCGGGGTGAGTTGCAGGTTGGCGCCGATATCGACATCCACGTTCATCTTGGTGTCGGAGTGCCCTGCCACACAGTCGCCGCAGCGATCGAACGACAGCCGCGGGTGCACGAACGCCGTCAGGCGATAGCCTCGATCAAGGTCAAACGTATGACCCACCACCGCTCCCACCGGCAGACGGAACACCGTGCCGTTGGCCACATGCGCACCTGAGCCGCCCTGATCCGCACTACCCGCGGACAAGCCCGCGCCGGCGGTGGCGGCAATGTCAAAAGGAAAGTCTTCTTTGTTGCGCGTCAGCTGATACGCGGCGCCCACGCCGAGGATCACGCGCGCATTCACATTGGCACCCGCCGGAGCCGCGAGCCCGCCCTCGGCGGTGAGCTGCCAACCCGGCACCAGCGCTTCGCGCCATTGGAAAATGAGCGACGTTCCCGCGCCATTGCCGCTCGCGGCCACGAAGTTGTATTCGCGCTCGGAAATTATGGACGGCTGGAGCGAGGGCGCGTTATAGAACTGCGCGCGCGCGGCGCTGGAGACCAGCACGGAGAGCAGCAGGAGCGGGAGAAGGCGTCGCATAGGAGTCACAGAGTCGGAGACATCTGGTAGACGACCCGCGAACGCCTTTGGTCAAGCCTTGGCGGCTTTCTCCGTTACGACACGCACCTGATTATCGACGACCTGCAGAAATCCGCCTTCCACGGTGAACGACGGACCACCACCCACGCGCAACGTGCCCTTGCCGAGCACGGTGACCATCGGGGCGTGGTCCGTGAGAATGCCGACCTCGCCGTCAAAAGCAGGCGCCGTTACTGACGGCGCCTCACCCTCAAAGAGGGTGGCTTCTGGCGAAATGACGCTGACGTGGAGCACGGGAGTCTCGGTCGAATGAAAGGAAATCAGCTCGCGGCCATCTTCCGAGCGTTCTCAACCACATCCTCAATACCGCCGGCCATGAAGAAGGCCTGCTCGGGGAGGTGATCGAATTCGCCGGCCACCAAGCGCTCGAAGCTCGAAATGGTTTCGTCGAGCTTGCAGTACTTGCCCTTGATGCCCGTGAACTGTTCGGCGACGGCAAACGGCTGCGACATAAAGCGCTGAATACGGCGCGCGCGACCGACGACCTTCTTGTCGTCTTCCGAGAGTTCGTCCATGCCGAGAATGGCGATGATGTCCTGCAGTTCCTTGTAGCGCTGCAGAATGCGCTGCACTTCGGTGGCGGCCTTGTAGTGGCGCTCGCCAACGAACTGCGGATCGAGAATACGCGAGCTCGAGTCGAGCGGATCCACGGCCGGGTAAATTCCGAGCTCGGTGATCTTACGATTGAGCACGACGGTGGCGTCGAGGTGGGCAAAGGCCGTCGCCGGCGCCGGATCGGTAAGATCGTCAGCCGGCACGTAAATGGCCTGCACCGAGGTGATCGAGCCGTTGCGCGTCGAGGTGATGCGCTCCTGCAGATCGCCCATTTCCGTGGCGAGCGTCGGCTGATAGCCCACGGCGCTCGGCATGCGGCCGAGGAGCGCGGACACTTCGGAGCCGGCCTGCGTGAAACGGAAGATGTTGTCAATGAAGACGAGCACGTCCGCGTTTTCGCGGTCGCGGAAGTATTCGGCCACGGTCAGACCGGCGAGCCCGACGCGCAGACGCGCACCCGGCGGCTCGTTCATCTGGCCGTAAATCAGCGCGACCTTGTCGAGAATGCCCGCTTCCTTGAACTCGAGGTAGAGGTCGTTCCCTTCGCGCGTACGTTCACCCACGCCGCAGAACACCGACTTGCCGCCGTGTCCCTTGGCGACGTTGTTGATGAGCTCCTGAATGACGACCGTCTTGCCCACGCCGGCGCCGCCGAAGAGCCCGATCTTGCCGCCCTTTACGAACGGGGCGATGAGGTCGATGACCTTGATGCCCGTTTCGAAGACTTCCGTCTTCGGCTCGAGGTTCACGAAGTCCGGGCGCTTGCGGTGAATCGGCCAGCGCTCGACGCTCGCCGGAATCTCGGCGCCGTTGTCCACCGGCTCGCCGAGCACGTTGAGAATGCGTCCGAGTGCCGGAGCGCCCACTGGTACGGTAATGGCAGCGCCCGTATCGACGGCCGCCATGCCGCGCACCACACCGTCGGTGGAGCTCATGGCCACCGCGCGCACCTGATTGCGGCCGATGTGCTGCTGCACTTCGACCGTCACGCGAATCGATTGGCCCGAGTCGGTCTTGCCCTCGATGCGCAGCGCGTTGTAGAGCTCAGGCAGATTGTCCGCGGGGAACTCGATGTCGAGCACGGGGCCGATGATCTGGACAATCTTGCCGGTGTTCAGGGCGGTGGCGGTAGTCATGTGATTGAAAGCGAGAGTAGCTACTTGAGTGCAGCGGGTTGTCAGTGGTTTTCGGTTTACGGTTAACCGTGAACGGTCAACGGTAAACGTGTAATGCAGATCATCCAGTCAGTGCCGACGCCCCACCCACAATCTCCGCGATCTCCTGCGTGATGTTGGCCTGGCGGGCACGGTTGTACGTCCGGCGGAGCACATTCAGCATTTCACCAGCATTGTCCGTCGCGCTCTTCATGGCGTTGCGACGCGCCGCTTGTTCGGCGGCAGCCGTCTCGACGAGCGCGCGATACACGGCGTTGCGCACATACGCGGGCAGCAACTCCGTAAGAATCGCCTCAGCGGACGGGTAGAGTAGATAATCTTTCTGCGCGCTCGTTTTGTCGGGGCGAGCCACGGGGAGCACCTGCGTACTCGTCGGTGGCGCGGAAAGCGCCGACTTATACACGGAGTGCACGACATACACCGCGTCGAGCGCGCCCGTAATGAAGCGGTCCATCAGGCCGTCCACCAACGACGAGGCATCGGCGGCGTGCGGCGCTTCGGAAATATCCGTGCGCTGCGACGCGAGTTCGCGTCCCACGTAACGGAAATAGCCCGCACCCTTACGCCCCACCACGTGCAGTTCGACCGTGATCCCCTCGCCCTCGAGCTTGGCGACGAGTTGACGCGCTTCACGAATGAGATTTGCGTTGAAACCGCCAGCGAGGCCGCGGTTCGACGTGAGCAACAACACCGCCGCCGTCTTTATGGTGGACGGCTGCCGGAGCAGCGGGAACGACTCCGCGAGCTCGGCATTGTAGAGACTCGAGATCACGTCGCCCAACGCCTTGGCGTACGGACGCGCCGCGACCACGCGATCTTGGGCGCGCTTCATCTTGGACGTGGCCACCATCTCCATCGTCCGCGTGATTTTTCGAGTGTTCTCGGTCGACTTGATGCGACCGACCAGTTCGCGACCCTTAGCCAAAGCAACCCCTACAGCAGTAGACGGTAGACGGTAAACAGTGAACGGTTAACCGTACACGACTGAAAACAGCCCCTACGCCACCGACTTCTTGAACGCTTCAATCGCGCGCTTGAGTTCGGCTTCGGTGTCCTTCGACAGCGCCTTTTCCGTGCGGATCTTGTCGCCGATCTGCGGGAACTGGCTCTTCACAAACGCGTGGAATCCAGTCTCCCACGCGCGAACCTTGGCCACGGCGATTTCGTCGAGATAGCCGTTGCTCACGGCGTAAATGATCATGACCTGATTCTCGACGGCCATCGGCTCGTACTGCCCCTGCTTGAGCACTTCAACCGTGCGCGCGCCGCGATCGAGCTGCTTCTTGGTCGCTGCGTCGAGATCCGACGCGAAGGCGGCAAAGGCTTCGAGTTCGCGGAACTGTGCAAGGTCGAGACGCAGACGGCCCGCGACGCCCTTCATTGCCTTGATCTGCGCTGCGCCACCGACGCGACTCACCGAAATACCGACGTTCACCGCTGGGCGAACGCCCGCGTAGAAAAAGTCGGACTGCAGGAAGATCTGTCCGTCGGTGATCGAAATCACGTTGGTCGGGATGTACGCCGACACGTCGCCGGCCTGCGTCTCAATGATCGGAAGCGCGGTGAGCGAACCACCCGGCTTGAGAATGTTCACGCCGTCCACCACCGACGGATCGGTGGAGAGCTTGGCGGCGCGCTCGAGGAGACGCGAGTGGAGATAGAACACGTCACCCGGGAACGCTTCGCGGCCGGGCGGACGACGGAGCACGAGCGAGAGCTGGCGGTACGCGGCGGCCTGCTTGGAGAGGTCGTCGTACACCGCGAGCGTCGCCTGCCCTTCGTTGTACATAAAGTATTCGGCCATCGCCGCGCCCGAGTAGGGGGCGATGTACTGCATCGGAGCCGGGTCGGACGCGGTGGCAGCCACCACAATCGTGAACTCCATCGCGCCGGTCGCTTTGAGGCGTGCCACAACGCTCGCCACAGTCGACGCCTTTTGACCGATCGCGACGTACACGCAGATGACGCCGGTGCCCTTCTGGTTGATGATCGTGTCTACCGCGATCGCCGTCTTGCCGGTGCCGCGATCGCCGATGATCAGTTCGCGCTGACCACGGCCAATCGGAATCATCGAGTCGATAGCCTTGATGCCGGTCTGCAGCGGTTCCTTGACGGGCTCGCGGACAATGATGCCCGGGGCCTCGCTCTCCACTTTGCGCTTGTGCTTGGCGTTGATCGGGCCGAGGCCGTCAATCGGACGGCCGAGCGGATCGACGACGCGGCCGATGAGTTCCGGGCCCACCGGCACTTCGAGCACACGAGCCGTGCGGCGCACTTCATCGCCTTCTTTGAGGACGAGATAGTCGCCCAAGATGACGGCGCCGATGTTGTCTTCTTCGAGGTTCAGCGCGAGGGCGGTGATTTTCTCACCGGTTTCCGTCGCGGTGATTTCGAGCATCTCGCCAGCCATGGCTTTCTGCAAGCCATAAATGCGCGCGATGCCGTCCTTCACCTCAAGCACCGTACCGACTTCCTCGACATCGAGGGCGTTCAGGTCGGCCGCTTCGATTTCACGAAGCAGAATGTCCTTGATTTCACCGGGGCGGAGCGAGGTCGAGGATGCCATGGGAAGAAGGCGTTGGAAGCGTGAAATGACGTGGCGCGCGACTCAGGCAAATGCAGCGAACGGCGCCGAGCCGCACCGAATCCGGCACAGCTTGTGAAAAATATCACAAGACTGACATTCTTGCAACCGCTACCGGGGGTGGCGGCTACCCCGCGCGCCGGCGTGAGCGCCCGCGTCCTTGGCGGAATCTTTCCATTAGATCGGTCGCCCGCAGACGAGCCAGCGAGGCCGAACGCGCACCCACAATCCGCAGCGCGGTGCTCCCCAAGTGCGACGCCGACGCAAACTCCAGCACCTGCGCCACGTCGCTCACGTCGTACCCTGGGTTCTTCGACAGTTCCGCCGCGGCTATCAGACGCACCAAGTCAATGATGCGTTTGAGGTTGGGTGAGCCACTCGCCGAAAAACTACGGCTTAAATGCTCGCGGGTAACGCCGAGTTGTTCGGCAATCATTTCTGTGCGCACGGTGCGGCCGCCGTGCGCGATGATGGCGCGCCACGCCTTCTGCTGCATCGGTGCTTCCAATCCGAGTGCGGTTGGGGCGTCGTGCAGGGCGGCGGCAAACCGGCAGGTGAAGCTCGCTGGCATCACGAGGTCGCGCAAAACCCCCTCATCCACTCCCTCGGCGATGAGATCGGCAAACTCCGCCGCTGCGCAACGGGCCAGCGCCCCGCCATCGGCGACGCGCGACGGCCCGAGGCCAAAGAACGGAATGCTCGGAAAGTCCGGCGCGAGCGCCACGGCTTTCCAGGTCTCCTCACTCGGCTGCGCAATATCCACGATCACCGCATCCACCAGCGAACTGCGGAGGCCCGCCTCCAACTCGTCGGGGGTCCGAACGAAGATCAGGTGGTGGCGACGCTTGGGGAAAATCCGTTTGAGCATGTCGCGCGCGCGCGGCCGGCCGGTGTAGGCCAGCAGAACGGGCAGCGACGCCGGCGGTGGCGCTGGCACGGCGGCGCTGGCGGTTTTAGCAGCTGCGCGAGCCATTACGCGGCGTCCGACGGCGCGGCGTCGTGCGTCGCGTCGTGCGTCGCGTCGTGCGTGGAGGCGAGGATGGCGTGCGCCCGCTGCAACACAGACTTGGCGTTGTCGTACGCGAGCATCTGCGTGGCCTGCTCAAAGGTCACCCAGCGACAGGCGGTGATCCCTTCTTCAAGCTGCGGTTTTGTGCGGCGTTGCCGCGTTTCCATCAAATAGAAGTGGCACACCTTGTGAATCTGGCGGCCTCGGAACCGAAACTGCCACTCGATCACCTCAATGGCGGCCCGCATCACGAGGGCACCGAGTCCGGTTTCCTCAGAAACCTCGCGGAGCGCCGCGCGTTCCGGTTCTTCCCCCGCCTCGAGATGGCCCTTGGGAAAGCCCCAGTTGTGGTAGCTATCGCGAATGAGAAGAAAGACCACGCCCTCACGGCCGTGACGATACACCACGCCCCCCGCCGACGTCTCTTCCCGCGGTTTGCGGCGGCGCGGCTTCTGGGTCACGCCAACGGCCCGGCGACAATGGGCGAGGCGCGCCCTTCAATGAACTGGCGCACAACGGGATCGTCGGTGGCGTGGATTTCGTCGACCGTCCCCACCCAGCGCACCTGCCCCTCGTAGAGCATGGCAATGCGGGTGCCAACGGAGAAGGCGCTCCGCATGTCGTGGGTAATGACGATCCCCGTCACCCCCAGTTTGTCGCGCATGCGGATCATCATTTCGTCGATGACGGCGGCCGTCACGGGGTCGAGCCCGGTGGTCGGCTCATCGTACAGGAGGTACTTGGGATGCAACGCAATAGCCCGCGCGATGCCGACACGTTTGCGCATCCCGCCCGAGAGCTCGATGGGGAGCACGTGGCCGGAGTCGGGGAGGTCTACCAACTCGAGGGCCTCCTGCACCCGGATGTCGATTTCGCCGGGGGTCAGGGTCCCCATCTTTTTGAGCCCCATCGCCACGTTTTCGGCCACCGTGAGCGAGTCGAACAACGCCGAAAACTGAAAGACGTAGCCTATTTTGGCCCGGAGGGCGTACAGCTCTCGGCGGGAGAGAGTGGAGACCTCTTGGCCGTCCACAAAGACCCGCCCCTGGTCGGGCTCGAGGAGCCCCACAATGTGCTTGATGGCCACGCTCTTGCCGGTCCCCGAGTAGCCGATGATGACCATCGTCTCCCCCTCGCGGACTTCGAGGGAGAAGCCGCTGAGGACCTGCTTGGGGCCAAATGCCTTATGGATGTTGTCTAAGACAATCATGATACCGTTCAAGATATGCACTGCCAGCGGCCTGCACGAGGACAGGGGATAACCCGTGATGTGACAGAACCTTGACTGGGTGGGTACTTGGTCGGAAGATTGTCGGACTCTAGAGGAGCGTCTCCGCCCCCCCACTCTGGGCCGTGGATGGCACTCCACCCACCAAGTCTCTGGAGGCTTACGTGCGCAGGATCGTACTCTTCGCCGCCGCAATGCTGGTCGCGGTGGCACCCAATCTGGCTTTCGCGCAAGGGCGCGAGGTGACCGGTAAGGTCATTGAAGCCGGAACGGGGCAGCCCCTCGTTGACGCGACGGTGACCATCCTCGGTCAGAGCCTCGGTGCTCGGACCAACGAAAAGGGCGAATACCGCCTCAAGGTCCCGGCCGGCGACGCGACGTTGCTTGCCCGTTCCATCGGTTACAAGCGCATGTCGATCAAGATCACGAGCTCGACTGGCACGGCAGACTTCTCGCTTGAGAAGGACGTCCTGCAGCTCGAAGGCGTGGTCGTGACGGGTCAGGCCACGACGGTTGACCGCCGCAACGCCTCCACGGCGATCGCGACGGTTTCGTCGGAAGAGCTGAACAAGACCCCCGGCAAGTCGATCGAAGCCAACCTGTCTGGCAAGATCATCGGCGCCAAGATCTCCGAAAACAGCGGCACCCCGGGCGGCGGTATGCAGGTGCAGATCCGCGGCGCCACGTCGGTGCTGGCGCAGGGCGATCCGCTCTACGTCGTGGACGGCGTCATCGTCTCGAACGCCTCCGTCGGTGCGGGCCTCGCGGCGATCACGCGTTCGTCTGGTTCGACGACGTCGTCGCAGGACCAGATGGTGAACCGCCTTGCCGATATCAACCCGAACGACATTGAGAGCATCGAAGTGCTCAAGTCGGCGGCGGCGAGCGCCATTTACGGCTCGCGCGCAACGAACGGCGTGGTCGTGATTACCACCAAGAAGGGCACCTCCGGCCAGTCGCGCTGGAACATCACGCAGCGCATGGGCACGCAGCAGCCGTCGAAGCTCCTCGGCTCGCGTCACTTTGCCTCGTACGCCGCGGTCAAGCCGTACCTCGGCCCTGCGGCACAGGCTGATTCGGTGGCCAAGGCCAACTGCGTCACGGTTTGCCCGTACTACGATTGGCAGGGACAGCTCTATAGCCAGACGGATCCGTCGTATGAAACGATCCTCTCGACGCGCGGTGGCGTGGGCAACACGCGCTACTATGCCTCGGTCAACGATCGCCTCAACAAGGGCATCCAGATCAACACGGGCGCGCGCCGCACGTCGGGCCGCCTGAATCTTGACCAGACGATTGGCGACAAGCTCACGGTGAGCGCTGGCGTTGACGTCACGCACAACCTGACGCAGAACGGTCTCGGCAACAACGACAACGCCGGCGTCAGCCCGATCTATAACTTCGGCTACTCGCCGGCCATTATGGATCTGTTGCAGAAGACCTCGAACGGCCACTACGTGACCGTGCCGTTCAACGGCGGCGGATCGGTGAACTCGAATCCGTTCGAAGTGCTGAACAACATCACGGCCAACGAAGAAGTGTGGCGTCAGACGGGCAACCTCCGCGCCAACTACTCGTTGCTCTCGACGGCCAACAACACGATCTCCATTTCGTACCTTGGCGGCCTTGACCGCTTCCAGGACGAAGGCACCACCTACTCGCCGAACTTCCTGCAGTACGAGCCGGCGGACGGTTACCTCGGCACGGCGCAGATTGCCAACGTGTCGAGTCTCCAGTTCAACCAGAGCCTCAACGGCGTCTGGACCTGGACGCCGAAGTCGAACAAGTGGCTGAACTCGGCGCAGTCGTCGGTCGGTACGACGTATGAGAACCAGAAGATCGTCAGCTACAACATTCGCGCCCGCGGCCTGCTGCCGACGCGTCAGCTCGTCACGGCCTCGGCCGAACCGGCTGCGATCGGTAACGGCGTCACAGAATTCCGCGACCAGTCGTACTATGTGAACGAACAGTTCATCGGCCTCGACGACCACCTCACGGTGAGCGCCGGCGTTCGTATGGACCGCTCGAGCGCCAACGGCGACCGCAAGGCGTTCTATGCGTTCCCGAAGTACTCGGCCAGCTATCGCACGACCAAGCCGTTCAGCTTCCTCCCGGGCGCCATGGGCTCGGCGATTGAAGAACTGAAGATCCGTGCGGCGCAGGGGCAGTCCGGCAACCGTCCGAACTACGGCAACCGCGACGTGCTCATCGCCAACGGCGGCATCATCGGCGGCGCTGCGTCGCTCGCCGCGGCCACCGCGCTTGGCAACCCGGCGATCAAGCCGGAAGTCATGCACGAAAACGAAGTAGGCTTTGACGCCAGCGGCTTCAACTCGCGCGTGTCGTTCGAAGCGTCTGGCTATAGCCGCCAGATTAAGGACCTGCTGCTCAGCTTCCCGCTGCCGCTCAGCTCCGGCCTTTCGTCGCAGATTATCAACGGCGGCCAGATCTCGACGCGTGGCTTTGAAGCCGGCCTCACGATTGTGCCGATTCGCACGCGCAACTTCGAGTGGTCGAGCCGCGTCACGTACAACACGAACGTGCAGCACACCGACTTCATTCCGGTGCCGGCGTTCGCCGTCGGCGGTTCGTTCGGCGCTTCGTACGGCCGCAATCGTATCGTCGCGGGCACGATCAGCTCCAAGATCTGGGGCAACATTCCCTTCTCCTGCATCACGCCGGGCGCCACCGGTTCCGACGGCAAGCCGTGCCATCTGCTCGCCGAAGGCACCACGCTCGCCGGTTCCACGGCGCGTGACTCGATCGTCGCCGATGCGAACTCGCGTCACCAGACGCAGTTCCTGAACACGATCACGTACAAGAACTGGTCGGTGAGCGCGCTGCTCGACTGGCGCAATGGCGGCTATGTGGCCGACATGACGAACAACCTGTTCGACGAAGGCGGCCAGTCGGCCGACTACGACGCCAAGTCGCCGCAGGCTGGCGTCTTGTTGGGCGACTATCGTTATGGCACCTTCGCCAAGAACGACATCCGCCCGTACGTCCAGGACGGCACGTACCTCAAGCTGCGCGAGTTGACGGTGACGTACGAAGCCCCGCGCAAGCTCGCCGAAGTGTTCAAGGCGCGCGATCTGCGCGTGAGCTTCAGCGGTCGTAACCTGTGGATGTCGTCGAAGTACTGGAGCTTCGATCCAGAGTTCAACAACTTCGGCAACACGAACTTCAACCGCTTTATCGACCTGGCACCGTATCCGCCCATGAAGCAGTTCTTCTTCAGCGTGGACCTCGGGTACTAAGCCATGACTACTCTGATTCCAACCACCCGCCTTCGCGGGCCGAGGATTTCTTCGATGCGTATTCGCTTGATGAGCGTTGCGCTGGGCGCCCTGACGTTGGCGGCGTGCAGCGACAAGCAGCTCGCGATTGGCAACCCCAACAGCCCGACGGTGCAGGCCGCCGCGGGTGATCCGCAGGCGTTGCAGCTGCTGGCCACGGGACTCACGATCGATCACCGTGGCAGCCGCGCGGGTTTCATTCGTGACGTCGGGACGTTCGGCCGCGAAGCGTTCTTCTACTTCCCGACCGATGCCCGCTACACGTCGCACTACCTCATTGGTATCGTCGTGGGCGGCAAGGCCGTGATCGACCCGTCCGGCTTTGCCAGCGGCGATTGGGGCACGCAGTACAACGCGCTCCGCGACAACTACAACTTCCGCAAGACGGTGGCAGGAGCCAGCCTCTCCGACGCGCAGAAGAATGCGGCGCTCGGCTTTGCGCGGACGTTGGAAGCCGCCGAGTTGCTCGAAGTGATCATGACCCGCGACACGCTGGGCGCGATCACCGAGATCAAGGAAAACGCCGCCGAACTGGCGCCGTTTGTCTCGCGCGATTCCGTGTACAAGTACATCCTCGCGACGTTTGATGACGCCGCGAGCAAGCTGGCCGCCGGTGGTTCGTCGTTCCCGATCTCGCTGCACGCGGGCTACGCGGGCTTCAACACCCCGGCGACGTTCGCCACGTACACGCAGGCCCTCAAGGCCCGCGCCGCGGCGTACTATGCCACGTCCGGCGGCGGTGCCGCCGCGTGGGCGACCGCACTGTCGGCGCTCAGCAAGTCGTTCATCAATCCCGCCGCCACGTCGCGCGCGGCCCTCGATGTGGGTGTGTACCACATCTATTCGAGCGCCTCGGGTGATGCGACCAACGGCCTGAATGCCGCCACGGTCCTCGATCTGTATGCCCACCCGTCGATTCAGACGGATGCGCAGCTGAAGGCCGACGGCAATCCGGACGACCGTTACACGGCCAAGATTCGCACGGCGCCGGTGCGCAACGCGCCGCAGAACCTCGGCATCAGCTCCTCGCTCGGCTATAGCATCTGGGCCAACGCCAGCAGCCCGATGGCCGTGGTTCGCAACGAAGAATTGATCGCCCTTCGCGCAGAAGCGAAGCTTGGATCCGGTGACAACGCCGGTGCCATTGCGGACATGAACATCCTCCGCACGGTCTCGGGCGGTCTGCCGGCCAGCACGTTGACGGCCGCCAGCTCGGCCTCGGCGATTCTGCACGGCATTCTGTACGAGAAGCGCTATTCGACGCTGATGGAAGGCTTCCGTTGGGTCGATATGCGCCGCTACGGCCTGCTCGGCGAGCTCCCGCTCGACTTGCCCACGCACTTTGTGGCCAAGGTCATTCCGATCCCGCAGGCCGAGTGCCTGTCGCGGGCTGGTAAGACGGGCGCGATCGCTGGTCCGGGTTGCTGAGTTCGTTCGTCGTATGATGGGAAAACGGGGCCGCCTTCGGGCGGCCCCGTTTTCGTTTCGCTCACGTCCTGGTAGACACTGGTAGACAGTCGTCCGTTAACCGTTATCCGTTTCTAACAGGCGGAGCGTACAACGGCAGGTACGGATAGCCGAAAAAGGTATACGGTCCACTCGCCGTTGCCTGTACAAAGCGGGGCGCCGGCTATGCCGGCGCCCCGCTCGTTTTGTGCGCTCCGCAGCCTGCTACGAAGCGAACGATCCGAGTGCTCTACCCACATCGCCTTCGCGGAGGCGCTTGAGGGCCCGGTCGCGCAGCTGGCGGACGCGTTCGCGCGTGACGCCGAGCATGGAACCGATTTCTTCGAGCGTGTGTTCGCGACCCCCTTCGAGACCGAAGTAGAGGCGCAGAACCTTTGCGTCACGCGGCGGGAGCGTGTTGAGCGCTTGTTCGATTTCGTCGGTGAGGAAGCGGTTCATCGCTTCTTCTTCGGTGTCCGGCATTTCGTCGGCCACGAAGCGCTCGATGAGCGAGCGATCGCCGTCCGGGTCCATGGGGGCATCGAGGCGCACGTCACCCGTATTGAGGGCGGCGAGCGACTGCACGACGTCTACGGAAAGGCCGGTAACCTGCGCCAGTTCTTCTGGCGTGGGCTCGCGCCGCATTTTTTGGCGCAGGATTTCACTGGCCTTGATGATGCGCGAGAGGTCGGCCGTGCGGTTGAGCGGCACGCGCACGGTACGGCCCTGACGAGCGAGCGAGCTCAGGATGGCCTGACGGATCCACCACACGGCGTACGAGATGAACTTGACGCCTTGGTCGGGATCGAACTTTCGGGCGGCTGTGAGGAGGCCGACGTTGCCTTCACCGATGAGATCGATGAGGGGCAGCCCGCGATTCTGGTACTTCTTGGCGACGGAAATGACGAAGCGCAGGTTGCGCTTGACCAGTTCCTGAAGCGCATCGGCGTCGCCCGCGCGAATTTTGCGGGCGATGTCGATTTCTTCGGTGCCCTTGAGGAGCGGATAGGTGGACACTTCGTACAGGTACTGATCGAGGATGTCGCGTTCCGGCTCGCTAGGGGCAATGCCGGCAGGTGCGGCACGACGACGGCGGGCCTTTGGAGCAAGAGAAGTCACGAGTGCTTTTCCAGGAGGGGCGGGTGCCTTTGCGGGTGCAGCTTTGGCCGGGGCGACTTTCGCAACCGCACCCTTTGCCGGAGCGGCCTTGGAAGCCGGTGCGGATTTGGCCACAGAGACCGGCTTGGCAGCGGCCTTAGGCAGGGCGGCCTTTGACGCGACGGTCTTGGATGCTGCGGTTTTAGGTGTGACGGTCTTGGTTGGCAAGGCTTTAGCTGCTGCGGCTTTGGCGGAAGGAACGGACGCCGCTTTCTTTGCGGAGGGTTTGGCACGGGCAGGCGCGGCAGTCGCCTTGCCGCGCTTTGAGCGCGGAGTCGTCATTGCGGCATCGTCTCCCGAGGTGAGGCGCGGAGGAGCGGGCAGGAATGCCCGCGGAGCGCGCCCGTGTGATCCCCCGCAGTCGGGGGACGAAAAGGACTGAAAAAATAACGCTTTATCACCAAATATTCAACACTTATCACTTGACCCCTCTCCGACACCTGAATAGCTTTTTTGGTTCCTGTCGGTAGCGGCTGGTGAGCGGTTTCGGCTGCTAACCAGTGCTCGCCGCGGCGGGGGCGTAGCTCAGTTGGGAGAGCGCTTGAATGGCATTCAAGAGGTCAGGGGTTCGATCCCCCTCGCCTCCATCGTCCGGCTGCTGACCTTGAGAGCTGCCTGACGTGTGGATCCGGGTGACCTGATAGGAACGCACGGTTCCGTCAGTTCGCTCATTTTGCGGGAATAGCTCAGTTGGTAGAGCACAACCTTGCCAAGGTTGGGGTCGCGGGTTCGAGTCCCGTTTCCCGCTCTGAAGGGCCGTAGGACCAGTATTGAAGAAACGCTGAAGTATCCGGTTGGAAGCCGTTGGGGGTTCAACGCTCGAGGTACCTCCGCGCGTTCCCGTGGCATGATCGGCAACCTCTGTCTTTCGGGGCGGTTAGCTCAGTTGGTTAGAGCGCCACGTTGACATCGTGGAGGTCACAAGTTCGAGTCTTGTACCGCCCATCGCCTCACGGGGTCTTCTCGTGGGGCGTTCGTTTTCTGTGCCACGCATCACCTCTTCCCTGGTTTCGCCATGACCGCTCACCGCTCGGTTTTCGCGCTCGTCCTTGCGACGCTGTCCACCATCGCGCCGCTCGCCGCTCAGCAGCCAGCCGCCGCCCAAGCGGCTGCGGCGGTCTCCTGCCCCATTGAGTTGATGCAGCCGCAGCAGCTTGGCATCGCCAATCTGCAGCGCACCAAGGTCCTCAACGCCAAGTCAGACGCCGAGGCGATCAAGGCCATCCAAGAAGCCACCAAGCTGCTGTTTGACGCGCGCGCCGCGTCGAACGCGCTCGGCCGCGACTACCTGCTGGCGCAGTTCTATGCGCTCGCCATCGAGCATGGTGGCGAAGTGCAGACGCGCGGCGCCCTCGGGCTGCCGGGCGACAAGGCCGCCAACGTTGATCTGCTCGTCGCCTTTGATTCCCTCCTCACGATTGTGGAGAAGGGAAACCCGCAGTGCAAGAAAGACGTGGACGAATGGCGCCAGTACAAGCCGTACATGGCCAACATCCAGAACGCCTACAAGGCGCTTGGCGCGAACAAGCTCGACGACGCCGAGAAGATGGCCAGCCGCGCGCTTATCCTGTACAAGGAAGGCCCGCAGCCGTACGACGTCCTCTGGCGCACGGCCAAGGCCAAGAACAACGCTGAAGGCGTGGTGAAGAACCTGCAGTCCGCCGTGGAAAAGCTCGCGGGCGACACGCTCAACGACGCCGTGCGCGCGAACCTGATGTTCAACCTCGGGCGCGAACAGCAGGACTTTGGTCAGGCCGAAAAGGACCCCGCCAAGAAGCAGGCGTTCTACCGCGGCTCAGCTGCGGCGTACGTCGCCGTGGCCAAGGAATATCCGAGCTCGGAAGAGGCGCCCTTTGCGCTCAACGGCATTCAGATCAATGCCGCGGTGCTCAAGGATGAATCGCTGAACACGCAGGTGCTCGACCTTGTGAAGGGATCGCTCGACAAGTTCAGCGACGTTGCGCTCGCGCAGGCCGGCGTGCTCGCGACGCGTGCCAGCAAGACGCTCGACGCGGTGACGCTCTTTGGCGAAGCCTCCAAAAAGAACCCGTACTCGCGCGACTACCTCTACAACTACGCGGCGATGCTGTACGAAGCGCATCGTCCGTCGGTGATGGTGCCGGTGGTGAAGCAGCTCGTCGCGCTCGACCCGGCGAACCCGGACAACCTCATGTTGTTTGCGTATGCCTACAAGGGGTTCGCGGACACGGTCGGCGTGCAGGTGGCGCGCGTGCAGAAGGACTCCGCGACGCGCTTTGCCAAGGCGGACGTCGCCACCAAGAAGTTGCTGCGTGACTCGGTGGCGTTCCACCGCAACATCCAGAAGGCGCTCATCGACACAGTGAACGCGTGGGGCAAACAGGCCGAGGACATGCCGTATCGTTTGGCCTTCACGTCGGTGGACCGTTTGAAGGAAAAGACGAACGTCGAAGGGGAAATTGAGAACCGTTCGAAGGTGGCTCGCACGTACACCATCGAGCTCGACTTCTTGGGCAAGGACGGGGCGTCGCAGGGGAAGGTGACGGCGACGACGGAGAGCGTAGCCGCAGGTCAGACGGGGAAGTTCAAGGCCGAACTGCCGAAGGGTGGCGTTCTGGGCGTGAAATACGCTCCGTTGCCCTTGAAGTAAGGGTGCCAAACGTCTAACTTTTGATGCTCGCCCCGAGAGGGGCGAGTGAGTTGATGGGCGCTCGTAGCTCAACTGGATAGAGCATCTGACTACGGATCAGAAGGTTCGGGGTTCGAATCCCTGCGGGCGCATCACATGAACGTGCTGGACGAAGACTTTACCGAACAATCGGGGCGTAGCTTAGCCCGGTAGAGCGCCTGCTTCGGGAGCAGGAGGTCGGAGGTTCGAATCCTCTCGCCCCGACTGAAACGGCCACCCCTCATCGTCTGGGGTGGCCGTTTTTTTGTTGGACGGGCGTTGCGCGGCGGATCGCTTAGGGCCGAGCGACTGGTGGCGCGCCTGGCGGTGGGCCGTGTGGCGCGCCCTCTTCCGCGATCGCCACCCACTCACCGAGGTGCAGCGCGCGTTCGACGATGGCGGCCGCGAGCCCCACGCCGACGCCGATGGCAATGGTGGCGACCATCGATTTGTCCTGTGAATTCGGCGTCGAAGCAGAACCCCGAGATTGTGAGACCCGCTCAATGAAGCTGGTGGCGCCGATGCCCATGCCGCCGAATCGCATCCAACTCTTGAGAAATGGGCGTGGCTGCCACACGTCGAGCGACACAATCTGTGTGCGAGACACGGCCAGCCCGTGCCGTCCGACCAGGGAGTCACTGGTCCAGCTCATCACGGTGTCCTCCACAAGGCGGAGGCCGAGGAGATGCACGCGAACTCGGTCGCCGGGTGCTTGTGCTCGCACCGTCGTCGCGCAGGCGACCGATGCGCCCACCGCCAGCATTGCTACGCCACGTCGAACTGACAAACAGCCTCCTGACTTTAGAATGGGTTGCCTGGGCCCAACCGTGGGCGCGGCCTGCGGTTGACCGCCCGATCTTCGATGAACCGGTCGAGTCGCTGTAACTGTTGTGCGTCGAGAAGGGGTGACGCATCCGTGCGAAGTCGCTTCAACTGATCGCGCATCGCCTCCTCGGCGCGTTGCACGGTCGCGCGATTCACCGAATCGGAGCCAAGCAGCAGGGGACGCATGGCGTGCCGCTGCACGGAGTCACGCAGCTGCAGATAGCGTTCCATGTCGATCACAAAACGTGGGAGCTCGCCGGGGGGTGCACCGCCCTCCGGTCCGGGGCCGCGTGGGCGCAGCACTTCGGCCGCACCAAAAGCGCCAATCGCGGCGCCGAGCACGAAGGTGACCGCGATGGCGATGCGGGCTTTGGCATCGATACGCATATCGAGTTACTCCGGGTTCGACACGGCGATGGTGCCGAGTCCATAGGTGTCGTTGAGCGACGATGGCATGGTGCGCGAGGCGTTCGAACTAAACAGCGAGCGCGCGAGCGACTGCCCTTCACTCGTGTGGCGAATATCGAGTACGGCCAACACGAGTGCTGCGGCAGCGGCGAGCGGGAGGAGCCTCGTCGAGAGGTGTGCGACGGCGGCATCAAACGACGCCGTGCCCTGTGCGCTCTCGCGCTGCGCGGCGCGCACGCGTGCCAGTGCGCGCTCGGAAAATCCGGGCGAGAACTGGTCGCGCTGGGGCGCGCTGAGCACTTGCTGCAAGCGCGCGCGATCATCTCGGTTATGGGTCACATGAACTCCGGTCCAAGTGTCACTTTGAGTTTGCTGAGTGCTCGGGTCAATCGACTCATCACCGTGCCCTCGGGGACGCCGAGGAGCGCGGCCGTGTCTCGTGTGGAGCGTTCCTCGAGAATGCGGAGCACCACCACCGCCTTGTGTTTCGCATCTAGAGATTCGACGGCCAAGCGGAGCGCTTCATTCCGCTCGGCGATTTCGACGGATTCCGTGGGCTCCGGCGCGGCGAGGTGCACCGTGGTGTCGTCATCGCTGCCGGTGAGGCGGAGCCAGGTGGCTTGCCGTTTGCGACGGTCCAGAACGTCGCAACAACGGTTGATCGCGATTCGTGTGAGGTAGGAGCGCAGTTGCGACTCGCCGCGAAAATCCTGTTTAGCCTGAAAGAGTCGAACGAAGGTCTCCTGCCCAACGTCGTCGGCATCATCCCCGGGGCCAAGCATGGCTGTCACGACGCGTGCCACCGCAGACTCGTGGCGTTCGACGAGCACGCGGAACGCGGAGTCGTCGCCGTCAGAGGCGCGCTTGAGGAGCTCGAGATCGTCGGTGTGTGGCAGGCTCACAGCTGTTAGACGATTCACGGGTCTGGTCCATTCCATTGTGAAATGAACGGCGCTGTACATCCGTCAAATCGGGAGCGGCTGGCCTGTACGCCAGTCAGGAAGGTACAGCAGATGACTCTCACTGCTCGGCGGGACACGTTATGAACCGCGTTGTTTTTACTCCCCCTCCCAATACCCCGCCAATGGGCCGTCGCGCATGGCGTGTCGGAGCGAACGCACGGCTCCTGCGCATCGGCGCCCGCATGGCGGCAGAGCCCTTGGCGTGGATTATCGCAACGGCGATCGTGGCACGGGCGTGGTTGCTCTTCCGCACGCCGTATGTGCCGGGGGTGAATGGGGCCTACTATCTGGTGCAGGCGCGCGCGCTTCTTGAGCGTGGCGTGTTGGGCATTCCGGACATGCCGCTGACGTTCTACTTCCACGCGGCGGTGGCTTGGACGTTGGCCCAACTGTTTCATTTGGCGTCGACGGACGCGATTGTGTGGGCGGTCAAATGCAGCGATGCGGTACTGCCGCCGCTGGTGGCGTGGCCGGTGTACGTGCTGGTGCGCCGATGGGCGCAGGATCGTGGGCGGGGCGATGCGGTGCCGCTCGCGGCGGCGGCCCTGAGCTGCCTCGCGATGCCGTGGTTCGCCATTGTCGGCGAGTTACAAAAGAACTCGCTGGCGCTGGTTTGGCTCGCGCTCTTGATGATGACGTTGCATCAGTGGCTCCGCGCGCAAACCACTAGGCGTGGGCTTGCCGTGCTCGCCTCGCTGCTCCTCCTCGGGCTCACTCATATTGGGGTGCTCGGCGCGGCGTTAGTACTGCTCGGTACGGTCTTGTTTGTGTATGTCCTTCGGCACGGCAAGCAGGTTGATTGGCGCGTTGCATTGCCGTGGGTTGTCGCCGGCGCCGCTCTCATCGCGCTGTGCTCAGCGCTCGTGATGTGGAAGTTCGACTCGGCACGCATTCAGCGCCTGATCACAGCGCTCTCAAATCCAGGAATATTTGCGACTGACGGCAAGCGACCGCCGGGGCCAATGGCTAGCACCCTGCCGATGGAAATGTTTCTCCCTTGGATCGCCTTTGGCATCGTCGCGATTCCAGCGCTTGTGGTCGCGTGGCTGAAGCGGGCATCGCTTCCCGCCGCCGACGTCGCCGTCGTTATTGGAAGCGCCTCCACTGTGCTTATCCTCACGGGCCCGTGGTTTGGCGGCGACAAGATGATTCGTTTCGCACTGATTGCTCTGATTCCAGCGATAATCGCCGGCGCGTTCGCGCTGGTGCACATCACGAGGCCCTGGGTACGACGACTCACGTTAGGCATCGTGTGGCTGCTCGGCGTTGGCAGTGGGGTCGCGTCGTTGCCTCAATCAGGTCAAGCGGTGCTGACCGATGCCGCCCTAGCAGAACTACGGGGGCTTTCTCCGCTCATTGAGGTGCCAGAGCGCACGCTCATCGTGGCACCGCACGGCGCCGAGTGGTGGAGCGCGTGGTTCCTTCGCACGAGGATTGCGCAGGGGGAGGCGCTCCGAGTCGAAGACTGGGGGCGCTACGACCGGGTGCTATTTCTGACGGTGAAGCCCGGAGCACTGCCCAAGTTGATTGGCCGTGCGCCCCCACCTCCTGGAGGAGGCCCCGGACAAGGCCGCGGGAAGGACCGCGCGCCGCGTTCTGGCGCGGGCGCCCTGCCTCCCAGAGAGCCCGGAATGCCAGCGGAGGCGGTGATCGAGCACGATGGCGTGTACCTGAAGCTTGGCCGCCTCGACGCACCGCCGGATTTCATCCTGCGCGGGAACGGACGTTTTGGCGGTCAACCGCCCACCTGAACGGGATTGTTTTTCACACCGGTTACTGAGCATTCTGAGAGGGAGTCTGTTCCGAGCGCTCTCCTTTGCCTAGTTTGAACCTTTAAAGGTTACGGCTCGCGCTAAAGGTTCCGCCTCCCAAAGGCTCTCACACCGGAGCACCACGCATGCGCAGATTTGCGCTCGCCCGTTCGTCTGGGTTGCCGCGCCGCTCGATCGCCATCACGCTCGCGCTTGTTCTCGCGTTGAGCGGTGCGCGTTCGTTGCAGGCACAAAGCACCGCAGCGACACCCACATACACCCACTCACCGTTCGCGCTCCGCGCCGACTGGTTGCAGGGGAACTCGGCGCTCACGCGCTCAACCATGCCGAGCAACGCGCTGGCGATCGCGTACGAAGGGCAGTATTTCGGCGCGAGCGCTGGCTTTCTGCGGATTGCGCGCGACATGAGCACGGTGGAAGGTGGAACGCTCGGCGTCGAGGCTGGCTATCGCGCTGGTCGGTTTCGCGTTTCGCTCGGCGCCAATGCGCTGATAGGCGTCGCGATGGCCTCCATGGATACCACGGGATACCAATACGTCAGCAGTGGCGGCACAACCGGTCACACGCCACGGTGGGATTATTCGCGCACCTCTGCCAATGGCTTTGGTGGCACGGTGACGATGGAATACGATTTCTTTGAATACCTCGGGCTGCGCGTGACGGGCGGCAGCTGGTCGTTTACCGGTGCGCCACTCGGAAACGAGAAGACTCGCACGACCATTGGCGCTGGGCTGGCCGTTCCCTTTGGTGGGCTGAAGCCTGCCGCCCGGAGGACGCCGTGATGCGCCGCCCGACTCGCGGCCTTCGGGCCTCTGCGCTTGTGGCTGTTGCGATGACACTGGGTTTGGTCGTCACCGCATGCCAAGAAAAACTTCCCGTGAGCCCGTCGACCTTCGCGGCGGTGCTCTCACTGACCGGGCTGCCCGACACGATCGCCATTGGCGACAGCAAGGTGGCCACGGCGGCAATCAAGGACGCCGACAATAATTTGGTGACCGGTCTTAGCTACACGTGGACCGTGAGCGACACGGGCGTTCTCGGACTCGGCGCGTCAGACAGCGCGTTGTACCGCCAGCGCACGTTCGTGGCGAAGAAGCCAGGAATCGCGAACGTCACGCTGAACATGCTGGATGCGCGCTTTGTGATTTCGCCGATCGCCAAGTCGGTGAAGTCGGTGATCTCCGGCATTGCATTCCTGACCGCAAAAGACACGACGATGACCGCCATTGGCGACACGATTGTCGTGCGCGCCACCGGATATGTGAAGAGCGGTGCCACCACGGTGGCTCGTCCGTTGCTCGGTCTCACCTGGACGGTGATCACTGCTGGCGCCAACGCCATCACACAGTCCGGTGATTCCGCAAAGCTGGTGGGACAGACGCTCGGCGTGGACTCTCTCATCATTCGTCATCCGTATTGTTTGGCAGGCGCGCGTTGCGCCGACACCGCCGTTGTGCGTGTGACGCAGACGCTCAAACTCGCGCTCACGTCCAAGGCGCTCTCGGCGTGGAGCTTTGGCGACACGGTGTTCACGAGCGCCACGGTGAAGGATCGTCGCGGACTCGGGCAGTCGGGCACGTATCTGAAGTTCACGCCCAAGACGGCGGCCGATTCACTGATTGTCACTACGACGGCACTGACTGGGCTGAACCAGCCAGCGAACGGATCGATGGCGGTATCGAAGTTCATTGCGCTGAAGAACGGCACGGCGAAGGTGCTCGTGCAGGCGTTCGATGGCTCGAATGCCGTGATTGACACGGACTCGCTCACGGTGACCGTGCGCCAGCTCGCGGCGCGCACGGCGGTGTTCCCGCTTGTGGCGTCGATTTCGCACGGCGATTCGATTCCGCTCAAGGCACAAGCACGTGACGCGCGAGGCACCCTTATTGCCGATGCCACGCTGACGCTCACGCCGGTAGGCGGCACGCTGTCGGGTATTTGGGAAGTCGGGACGGCTGCGACGACGCCCACGAGCAGTAGCGTGTGGGCAGCGGTGAGTGGTGTGGCGTTGGCGGCGAATAACACGGGAGCACCAGCTGTGGTGATTGCGGCGGATAGTGCGCAGATCTCGCATCTCCCGATCATCACGGCGGTTGCGGGATCGGACTCCGCGAAGCACACGGTGAACGTGACGGCGAAGACATTCGCGGGCGCGGTGGTCGCGAGTGCGTGGGTGCGGTTTATTGGCTCGTCGGGGACGGTGGTGCCGGATTCCGCCCTCACGGGATCGCTTGGCACGACGTCTACGCAGTGGACGCCGTCGGGCGTCGCGGGGACGTATCGCTTCACTGCCATTCAGCGGTCAGGTACGACGGCACCGGCGACGGTGGCTGATTCATCGGGCCTGATTTTGGCGCGGCGCACTGTGCGGATTACGAGTTCGACGGCTGTCGCAGGCACTTCAACGCTCGCGAGCAACGACACGCTGCTAGCGGCTGGTGCCACGACGACGTACTCGTTGACGGCAAAGGACACGTATGGCAACGCGGTGGCATCGATTGTGCCGGCGGATTTCGTCGTGACGACAAAGTTCGGCAGCTTTGGAACGTGGACCTGCTCGACTAATGTCTGCTCTGCAACGTATACCGCGGTGACGACGATCAAGCGCGACACGATTGCCGCCACGATCGGTGGCACGGCGACGCTGGGTAGCCCGCTCTACGTCACCACGGTAGCGGCGGCGGCGTCTGCCACGAAGACAACGGCAAGCTACCCGGGCGGCAACGTCGCACAGGGTGCGACGACCACCATCACCGTGACCGTGAAGGATGCGTATAGCAACCCAGTACTAACGGCAGCGATCACTGACTTTGTCGCAACATCAACTACGGGCACCTTCGGGACATGGACCTGTGCGAACACCGGAGTGTGCACTGCGCTGTGGTTGGCGCCGAGCGCCACGAGCGTACCGTCACTCACGATTAAGATTGGCGGCACCAACGTGTCGGGAAGTCCTTTCACGATCAACGTGCCGTAGTAGCAAAGGCTGGATATCAAGAGAGCGGCCCCGCCATCGCATCGCGATGGCGGGGCCGCTCTCTTTCCTCCCCATCGAGCGCCACTATCGCGTCGTGAGCGCCCCACTCAACCGCACCGCAAACTGCTCGCGCGACATCGTCCCCAGCTCGGCAGGCAACACCCCCGCAATGCGCCGCGTGTGCGACACCAGCAAGCGCAAGCGACTGTAGCCGTACGCACTCGCCACATCCGACGGACGCCGCTTCTGCTCCACTATCGGCTCCCACACCTGTGCGAGCCGGGTGGTATCGAGCAACATCGCCGAACCGTTGAGTCCAGCGCGACTCATCCACCGATCAATCGTCCGACGACCGAGCTGCGCGGACTCCGCAAGCTCATCCACCCAGCGCACCCGCTGGCCGGCACTGAACAGGCGAACCGTCGCGATCTGGAGTCGCTCCGGTAGCCCGCGCAACTGCGGGGCGACGCTCGCGAGCAGCATAGCGGACACCGACGGACGGTCGAGTGCCGCCACTTTGCGCCGCAGTTCGTCGGGGCTGTCGTCGAAGTCGCGCAACACCAACTCGTGCGGACCGAGTTCGGCAATCCGCACCACGCGTCGCGCCCCGATGGTGCTCAGGGGCGTGTACACCAGCACGGGGCTTGGCCGCACCGTCATCGCGGCAAGCATCGCTTCAAACGCCGGGTCGGGGATAACCGTGGGGTCGATCACCAGCGCATCGCTCAACCCATCGGCCAGCGCGCGAGTCGCGGCACTGAGGTCCTGCTCGGGGAGCATATAGTGCACGGGCGCCAACGAATGCTCAAAACGTCGCCGTGAATCCGGCGGAAGAACGGCAAGAATACGCATATACATGGGATCGAGGGAAGCGAAAAGCACCGGGGGGAGCCTCGCCGTTGTAAGCGCCTACTGTGCCAGAGTTTGGCGCATGGGGTTGCACCCGTCAAGACCACACTGGTCTTGGTTTTGTCCTTGTCCCGGCATCGGCCACGGGGTAACTTTCTCCTTCCTCTCGGGGGTGGGCCGCGCCAGCGGTCCGGCCGGTTTGGCCAACCACTCTGAGTGTTGTGCGCGCGAGTAGCTCAGCTGGATAGAGCGTCGGCCTCCGAAGCCGAAGGTCGTGGGTTCGAATCCCTCCTCGCGCATGTAGTTCCCCTCCCCTCCCCTTTTTCGCTCCCCTCCCTCCCTCGCGCTGTCGGTTTTCCGCGACGCGCTCCCGCCAGACTTCGTGGACATCTCCGAACTCCGTCGCAAGCCAATTTCCGACTTGCAGCTCATGGCAGAAGGCCTCGGCATTGAGGTCACCTCCGGCATGCGCAAGCAGGAATTGATTTACCAGATCGAGCACTCGCTGCTCGCGACGGACATCGCCCTGCGCGCGGAAGGCACGCTTGAGGTTATGCCGGAGGGCTTTGGCTTTCTGAGAAGTGCCGACTACAGCTACCTGGCCGGCCCGGACGACATCTACGTCTCTCAAACGCAAATCCGCCGCTTCAATGTCAAAACGGGTGACACGATCCGCGGCCGCGTGCGCCCAGCCAAAGCGTGGGAGAAATATCTCGCGCTCCTGCAGATTGAATCGGTCAACGGACTCGATCCGGCACTCATCCTCACCCGCATTCCGTTCGACAACCTGACCCCGCGCTATCCCGACGCGCGCCTTCGCCTGGAGTCGTCCTCCGAGGACCTCGGCATGCGCGTCGTGGATCTCATTGCCCCGCTCGGCAAAGGGCAGCGCGGCCTCATTGTGGCACCGCCGCGCGCGGGGAAAACGATTTTACTCCAGCGTATGGCGAACGCCATCTCCGAGAACCATCCGGAGGTGGAGCTGTTTGTCCTTCTGATTGACGAGCGTCCAGAAGAAGTGACCGACTTTATTGCCTCGGTGCCTCGTGCTGAGGTGGTGAGCTCAACATTTGACGAACAAGCGAGCCGTCACGTGCAGGTGGCCGACATGGTCATCGAAAAAGCAAAACGATTGGTCGAAGCGGGACGCGACGTCGTCATTCTGCTCGACTCCATCACGCGGCTCGCACGCGCACATAACACCGTGACGCCAATGTCGGGCAAGATTCTCTCCGGCGGCGTCGACGCAAAAGCGCTCGAAAAACCCAAGCGCTTTTTTGGCGCCGCGCGGCGCATTGCCGGCGGCGGCTCGCTCACGATTGTCGCCACGGCGTTGGTGACCACCGGCTCGCGCATGGACGAAGTGATCTTTGAAGAGTTCAAGGGCACGGGGAACATGGAACTCGTGCTCGACCGCGAAATCGCCAACCGGCGCGTCTTTCCGGCCATCGATATGCTCAAGTCGGGGACCCGCAAAGAAGAACTGTTGCTCACCGAACTCGAACGCAATCGCATCTTCCTCCTGCGCCATTTTCTTGGCGACATGGCACCCGAGGACGCGATCACCTTTCTGCTCAAGCGTCTCAAACAGACCAAGAACAACGAAGAGTTCTTTGCGCGCATGGCCGAAGGGCAATGATCAACCCCACCAAGCTCGCGCGCTGGATGGCAATCGATCTCGGCGACCGCCGAGTGGGCTTGGCGCTGAGCGATCCCGAAGGGATGATCGCTAGCCCGGCAGGCTTCATCGAGCGGCGGGCAGGAAAGCGTCCCCCGCTCACGGCCCTGCTCGCCAAGGCCAAGGAGCTCGAGGCGCAGGGATTCGTCGTGGGGCTTCCCCTCGATGGCGCCGGCGAAGAAGGCCCGCGCGCTGCGGAAGCACGTCGACTTTCAGAAGAACTCTCCATTCGCACGGGACTTCCCGCCCGCTTGGTCGATGAGCGCTTTACCACCAGCGCCGCGCTGGGCGCGATTGCTGCGATGGGTGGGTCGACGCGCGGACGTAAAGGAGACGTCGACGCCATTGCCGCGACGTTGCTATTGCAGCACGCGATGCGCATGGCCGAGGTTGCGCCACAACCCGAAGCGAACGCAGGAGGAGCCGATGTTGCGTGAATCGTCGTCTCGGACTCACACGCGCCGCGCCGCGTGGTTGGTTGGCGTATTGATGGCCGCGGCACTCACCGCCTGCGGCAGCGCCACCGGCCCTGAAGTGCATCTCACCATCCGGAAGGGCTCGTCGTTCCGTGAGGCGGCAGACTCCCTCGCGGCGCATGGGCTCGTGCGATCGGCGCGCGTCTTTGGACTATATGCGGAAGTCCGTGGTCACGATCGGAAACTGCGCTGGGGCACCTATGTATTGCGCGCGGGGCTTTCGTACGAGCAGCTGCTCGACGCCCTGCGCGCCGGTCGCGGCATTGTGCACTCGATGACGGTGCCCGAAGGCTTCACTATTGCGCAGATCACGCCGCTCTTGGTGGAAGCGCTCGACGTGTCTGCGGATTCTGTGGATGCCGCCGTGCGCGACACCGCGTTGCGCCACCGCGTGGACACCCCTGCCCCGACGCTCGAAGGCTATTTGTTTCCCGACACCTACACCTTTGCGGACCGCACCACGGCGCGCGAAGCGGTGCGGTTGATGGTGGAGCGGTTTGAAAAAGCGTGGAAGCCCGAATGGAATGCACGACTCGCCGAGATGGCGATGTCGCGCAATGACATCGTGACGCTCGCGTCGATTGTCGAGAAGGAAGTGCGGCGCGGAGAAGAACGGCCCGTGGTGGCGGCGGTGTATCTCAACCGACTCAAGGCGCACATTCCGCTTCAGGCCGATCCCACCGTGCAGTACGCGCTCGGCAAGCGCCCAGGGCGCGTGTATTTCAAAGATCTGAGGGTCGATTCGCCCTACAATACGTACCGCGTGGTGGGGCTCCCTCCCGGCCCGATCGCGTCGCCAGGGAGCGCGAGTCTACAGGCTTCGGTATCGCCGGCCAAGGTGCCGTATCGATTTTTTGTGGCGCACCCAGACGGCCACCACGAGTTTCGGCGGACTTTCGCCGAGCATTTGGAAGCGATTCAGATGGTGCGGTCCGCAGCGCGCGTTGATTCGGCTCAGCGGGAAGCGGCGGCGCGGAAAGCGGCGCGTGACTCGGCGACTCGTGCGGTATGGCCGCGCGATACGATCAAGCCCTAGTCGGAGAGGAGGTCCTGCCGCAGGAGCACCGCGTTGCGGAGGTACACATGGCGCATTTCGTGGCGGGCGCGAGCGGTTTCGACGTGGAGCATCACCCGCAGGCAGTGCGAGAGCGCGCCTTCCACCGGAAGTTCTTGCGCGCAGATCAGCGGCACGTCGGTCCAGCCGTAGAGGCGCGCGGCATGCGCAGGAAACTCGCTCACGACATCGGGCGTCGCCGTGAAGAGGGCGCTCACGATGTCGAGCGAGGTCAGATCGTTCTGATCGAGGAGGGCGTCGAGCATTTCGTGCACGGCGAGCCGGATTTCACCCGGTTCGTCGCGATCGACCGTCGTGGCACCGCGCACGGCGCGGACTTTGTAGCGGGACATAGTCGGTATTCTGCTCATTTCCGCACCGCCTGTCCACCATTAGCTTGACCGAAGATGAAAGAATCCCACGCCGTCGTCTCCGCTCGAGGTGCCCGCCGCTGGCAGACGGGCCATCCCTGGATCTTCCGTTCCGACATCGTGAAGCCGCCTGCGGCACCGCCCGGCGCGGTGCTGACGCGCGACCAACAGGGCCGCGCACTAGGCTGGGCGCTTTGGAGTCCGGCGTCCGAGATTTCGTTGCGACTGCTCGACCGCGACCCCGACGCGGTGATTGACGGCCGTTGGTGGCACGCACAGCTCCAATCGGCGATCGCACGCCGCCTCCCGCTCGCGGGGCTGACCGACTCCTGCCGATTGGTGCATGGCGAGGGGGACGGCCTCCCCTCGCTGGTCGTGGATCGGTTTGACCGTTGGCTCGTGGCGCAGTTTCTCTCGGCCGGGGTCGAGGCGTTTCGCGAGGAGATTGTTGAAGCGCTGCATGCGCTGACCGGCGCCGAGGGGGCGTTGGCACGCAACGACGTGTCGGTGCGCACGCGCGAGGGCTTGGAGCGCACGGTGGAGCCGTTGTGGGGCGAGGTGCCGCAGGAAGTGGAAGTGAACGAACATGGCGTTCGATATTTTGCCGCGCCGCACACTGGGCAGAAGACCGGCGCGTTTTTGGATCAGCGCGAGAACCGCGTGCTGGTTGGCTCGGTGGCGCGTGGGCGGGCCCTCGATGTGTTCAGTTATCACGGGTCATTTGCGCTGCATCTCGCGCAGCGCTCGGACAGCGTGACGGCGGTGGACAGCTCCGGCCCGGCGCTGGCGCGGGCGAGCGAGAACGCCGTGCTGAACGGGCGCCAGAACATCACGCTGGTGGAAGCCGACGCGTTCGATTTTCTGCGGGCGCGCGAAGCGGAAGGGGCGCGGTACGACACGATCGTGCTTGATCCGCCAGCGTTTGCCAAGAACAAGGCATCGCTCGAAGGCGCCGTGCGCGGCTATAAGGACATCAACTTTCGAGCCATGCGGCTGCTCGCGCCCGGCGGATTGCTGTACACGGCGAGCTGCAGCTACCACCTGAGCAAGTCGCGCTTTTTGGAAATGCTCCAGGACTCGGCGGCCGATTCTGGGCGTCGCATGGTGTTGCGGGCGATCACCGGTCAGCCACTCGATCATCCGGAGGTCATCACGGTACCGGAGACCGGATACCTCAAGGGCGCGTTGCTCGAAGCCGGAGATTGATCAGGAGGCTGTGATAGGTCCCGCCGAGCAGCGCGACCGCCGAGCAGCGCGACCGCTGACGCCGGCGCTTGTTCCGCGCGGCACCAGCTAGCGCTTGAGCCGCTGGCAGCCCGCGCAGTAGTACGTGGAGCGCCCCGCCTGCGTGATGCGCCGAATCGTGGCACTGCAGCGCGTGCACGGTTCGCCTTCGCGATCGTACACCTTGAGCGGCGCCACGCGCACACCAGTACGGTACCGCGCGGCGTTGCGCACCCCATCGGCGAGTGAAGCGCGGATGGCGGTGATCAAACGTTGCAACGTGGGCTCGCGCAGTGCGGCGGCTGATGCGGCAGGATGGATAGAAGCGCGCCAGAGCGATTCTGCCGCGTAAATATTGCCGAGGCCTGCCAACACGCGTTGATCGAGCAAGACGGCCTTGATGGGGCCGCGGCGAGCCGCCAGCGCGTTGCGCAACGCCGTTGCGGTGATCGCGGGATCGTCCGCTTCGGGTCCGAGTGCCGGCAGTGGATCGACGCCGCTCTCATGCCAGGTGATGGTGCAGAGCGCGCGCGCGTCCACGAGCGAGAGGCGCGTGTCGTTCTCGAGATCGAGTACGGCGCGTGCAAAGCGCGCCGGCGGATCCTCGCACCGTCCAACGTGCCAATCGCCGTCCATGCGAAAATGCACGAGGAGCGTGGAGTCGTCGTCGAAGCGAATGCTCTGATACTTTCCGCGCCGCTCGACCGCTACGATGCGGCGGCCGATGGCACGCCGAGCACGACGGGCGGGGAGTTGCTTCCGCTGGGAGGGATGCAACGCACGCAAGGCGATCACGGTGTGCCCTACAGCGGCGACGCGGAGTCGCTGCGCGGCTTCTTCGACTTCCGGCAGTTCTGGCATCAGGGTTGGGAGATGGGAGCCGCTAGTGAGGACAGCTGTTCTGCGCCAGAAGAATGCGCGCCGTGCTCCGGTGGCGCCAATGGGGCGTGACGCGACGCTGGCGTGACACGTCACACATCAGAGACCATCCCGTCGTTGTGTGGACAACTTTTCTCTTTGAGTGCAGAGAAATCTTGTGTAGCTTGGATTTGATCAAGCACGCCCACTCGTGATCGGCCACCCGATGCAGCCACGCTCGCCACGCTCACTCCGTCACGAATATGAGTTGTACGTCGACCGCGAGGTTGAGGCGTACAAGGAGTCCGTGTCGCGCGAGCATTTGTGCGGCATTGCCGACGCCGCCCAGGCGGTCTTCGAGACGGAGCTACAGCTGGGGATGCGCGATGTGCTTCTCGCGGCAGAGGTCGACCGCCTGATTTTGCGCCGCCTCAAGATTCCGTCGTTTGCAACGTGGCGCCGCCGTCTGCTCAAAAACGCATCGGAGCCGAAGAACCCGGAATACTGGGGACTCCGGTCCGACACGCCACTCGCCCATGCACTCGGCACCGCGTCGCTCAGTGCACACGTCGTGGTCTCCGGCGCGCGCGTGCAGGGTTCGGCGCTGTACCTCGCGGCCAATGGCTGTCAGGTGACGGCCATCGAACCTGAGCACGACGTGGTCGAACGTGTGCTGCTCGCAGCGCAGGAAGCGGGGCTGCAGTCGCGCGTGACTGGCCTGACCACGGATTTCAGTCGCTGGCTTCCCGAGGGACCGATGGCAGCGGTGGTGTTTACGCCGGCGGCCTTTGCCGGACTTTCGGATCGGGAGCGCTCAAAGCTGATTGCCGCGCTCCAACTCGCCACGGCCGACGGCGGCGTGCACCTCGTCGAGACGATCATCGCCGGGCAGGAAGCGATCACCGAAGAGGAGCTCCGAGCGCAGTACGTGGGCTGGGATTTGTCCTTTGTCCCTGAGCCCGGCGCGTCGAAGACGCTGGTGGCAAGAAAAACCATGGCGTAACGAACTGACACACAGTTCAATTTACGACGTGTCTTAATGCAACAGCCGGCCTTTTTCAGGCCGGCTGTTTTGTTTATAACCCATTGCCACAAAAAGCTTTACCTATGCTTGGAAACTGGCACCCGTCCTGCAACGTCTAATGGACGAAGCTTTGAGTTCACTTCTTTATTGAAAGGCGAGCGGATCTGCTCGCCCTGAGGGATGCAATGGATAGTCTGCGTCGAGCCAAGGCGGATGAAGAGCCCATGGGAATCATTATTTCCGGGGGCAATCGCACGGAAGAGACGCCGCGTTTTTCGGCATACGTGTGGGGACCGGTGCCGGTGAACGAGGAAGAAGAGGCGGAAGTAAACGGAAAGCTGGTGGCCTAGAGTGGCCTAGCGTGGCCTAGCCGCGCACTCCCTCGTCGCCAGAACGTACACACGCTCCAGAGCTCGCTCTGGGGCGTTTCTTTCTTCCGGTTCATACGCTCAGCGCCGCTCGTGGGGCTTTTTGATTTTGGGGATCGCTTAAACGACAGCGGGGAGCCGGCTTGCGCCGGCTCCCCGCTGTACGAAGAAACTACTTCTTCTTCGCGGCCTTTTTCTTCGTGGCCTTCTTTGCAGCCTTCTTCTTGGCAGCCATGGTACTAGCTCCTGTGAAGGAGTGAAATCCCTGGCGATCCCCCGGTGGATCGCTGGGTCCGAAACCGCGTTTCCGCGGCCCCGTTCTTACACGGCCTCAGAGAGGCTCGTGAAGTTGAAGTCCCGGACTTTGATCGACGGCATTGCCACTGCTCCGCCTTGCTCAGTCCCGGCGAGTCGCTCAGTCCGTCCGAGCGCCTCAAGATTATTCAACATGAAGAGCGGTGATTCGTTGAACCGAAGGTTCGAAACGCTCTTCGCAATCTTTCCATTTTCAATTAAGAACGTGCCATCGCGCGTCAATCCTGTGTACAGAATTGTACGAGGATCGACTTCGCGCAAGTACCAGAGCCTAGTTACGAGAATTCCGCGTTCCGTGCCCTGGACCAATTCTTCGACACTTTTGGAGCCTCCGGACATATTAAACGAGCTTGGTGCACCGGTCGCGATCTTCTTTTGTTTCTGTGCCCAGAAGCGTGAATAGTACAACTGCTTCAACACGCCGTTTTCTATCCAAAGTTGTTTTTTCAGAGGGAAACCTTCCCCATCGAACGGTTGCGAGCGCAACTGTGGATCGGCGGGATCAGAAAATAAAGTGACCCGAGAATCGACGATCTTCTCCCCTATTTTGTTACCGCCATCGGCCTTCACGAAGGGCGATCGACCCTCGTCGGAACTGCGGGCATCGGCATAATTTAAAATGAGCTGAACGAGGTCTCCCGTCGCTTGCGGCTCAAGAATGACCACATATCGGCCGGGTTCGATTTTGGCCGGCGCACGTGATGCACGCGCTTTTTCGAGCGCGCGACGTGCCACGGCGGCGTAATCAATCTGCGCCCAATCGGGATGATCGGCCGCGGCCCATCCCGATCCCGTTCCATCGTTGGTGCGCACGGTGAGCTGATAATTCGCGCTCGTGGAACGGAAATACGCGAACAATCCCTTCTGGTTGGCGATGGCGTTGTAGCCGGCGCCAGCAATGAGGAAGCCCGCAGTGGTGACATCGCCGGCCTGCCGTGCGGGGTCGAGCGCGGTACGCGCCACACCGGCGCGGTCCGCCGCCGAGTTGTTGGCGGTGACATCAAACCACGCGTTGACGGCGTCGTACTGCTGCGCCGAGAGCTCGGGCATGGCTTCGGGATCGTCCGGAGCGAGCTTGGCGAGGCGTTCCGATGCCCGGACGGTGCGAAGGAGCGATTCGTCCGAGAGATCGTTGGTGGTGACGACGGCGTGCTTGGCGCCAAATGATGACTGCACCACTACCGTGGCATCGACGATCGAACCAGCGGTGGAGAGCTGATTGGCGGCAAAGCGGATGTTCTGCGTGATGCCGCCATTGATGCTCACGTTGACGGCATCGGCCTTGGACATTTTGACGGTCTTCTCGCACAGCGCCTGCACAGCCTCGCGGCTGAGCACCCCTTCGGGTTCGGCGGAAAGGCGGGTGACGGCGTCGAGGAGGCGTTTGGGGGCGGACATTAGTTCTTCCTCCCCGTGTTGATGATGTTGACGTTGCGGAAGCGGGCAGGCACGGCGCCGTGGCTGACAGCGTTGGACTGACCGGGCTGTCCTTTGCCGTCGAAGAAGGATCCGCCAAGCTGATAACTGGATTTGCCGCCGAGCATGTCGAGGGAGTTCCAGAAGTCCGGCGTGCGAATCTGGTAGGCCACGTCTTTGAGCATGCCGGCGAGCTTGCCGCCCTTAATCTCATAGAACAGCTGGCCACCGAACTGTGCGTTGTAGCGTTGCTGATCAATGGAGAACGAACCGTCGCCGATGATCGCGATGCCCTTGTCGGTGGCGGCAATGAGATCTTCCCACGTCTTGTCTTCCTTGCCGGGCAAGAGGGAGACGTTGGGCATTCGCTGGAAGGCCACGCTGGACCAACTGTCGGCATAGGCGCACCCGTGTGAGCGGGTGGGCCGGCCTTGCTTGTCATACCACCATTTGAGCCACGGGGCTTGTTCGCGCGTGGTCTGGTAGTCGTTGACCATCCCTTCCTTGATGATGAGGAAGTCGTCAGGCTGCACGCCGTCGTCGTCGTAGCCGATGGTGGAGAGCGCGCCTTCCTGCGAGCGGTCGCCCTGGATGTTCATGATGGCGGGACCGTAGCGCAGTTTGCCGAGCTTGTCTTCGGGGGGTGCGACGAAGCTGGTGCCGGCGTAGTTGGCTTCGTAGCCTAGCGCACGATCGAGTTCGAGCGGGTGGCCGATGGATTCGTGGATGGTGAGCCAGATGTTGGAGGGGTGGAGCACCAAATCATACCGACCGACATCCACCGACTTGGCGGTGAGTTTCTGCGCGGCTTCTTCGCCCCATTGGCGGGCGCGTCCCATAAGATCGCTGCCCTTCACATACTCCCACCCCCGCCCCATCGGCGCGACTTCTGCAGACTGACGGGTTTGGAAGTCGCTGCGATCATCCGCGACAGCGGTGACGGCGACTTGGGGCCAGCTTCGCACGAAGTTCTGCTCAATGACGGAGCCGTCGGTGTTGGCGTACTGTCGGTCTTGCTTCACAAAAAAGAGCACCGAGCTCACGAACTTCACCTTGCCGGCCTTTAGGGCCTCGGCGTTGGTCTTGAGCAGGAGGTCCACTTTTTCTTCGACGGTCACGTCAAAGGGGTCGACGGAGTACGCGCCCTGCCACTTGGCGTTTGGAAAGGCAGGTGCCGGGGCGAGTTCCACGGCGCGGTCGCGCGCGACACGATTGGCTTTGGCGATGGCTGCGGCTTCGCGAGCGGCGGCGGTGACCGCGTCGCGCGTGAGATTGCGGGTGGCGGCAAAGCCCCAGCAGCCGTCGACGAGCACGCGCACACCGCAGCCGATGGTGTCGGTGTCGACCACGTTGATGATCTGCTGTTCGCGGGTGACGACGAAGTTCTGACGAAAGCGCGCGATGCGCACATCGGCCCACGACGCGCCAGCGAGCTTGGCGGCGTTGAGCGCGTCCATCATCAGTTCCTTATTCCCACCGTTCATACCACTCAGGAACCGATCGAGATTCTGGGGTGTGGCGGCCGGGGCGGCATGGAGTCCACGCGGGAAGGTGGACAGCAGGGCCATGGCGGCGCCGGCGCTACCGGCATGCTTCAAGAACTCGCGCCTATCGGTCATTCAATCACTCGCTCCGGGCACCGGGCCACGAGGAGACAGTGCGCGGCCGAGTCGCGAATCTCGGTCGTGGTGAGCCGCAGGTGGGGGAAACGCGGCGGCAGAACTGACGGTTGATTGCTGAATATGAGTTGACCGTGCCGGATACGGGAAGGGGCGAGTCTTGGCAGAAAGCGCGCAGATCGCGACAACGTCGTGGAGGAGTTCCTCGTTTAGAGATCGGTGGGGGGCCGGCAGGGCGGTGCCACCCTCCGGAAACCCGCGCACCGGCGCGAGGGATTCCTCCACTTTCGCCACCCAGCGCCACCCGCGACGTTTAACATATGAAAGCCCTCGTTAAAACATCCCCGTCCGCCGGCTTTACGCTGATGGATGTTCCCGTCCCCGCCATTCGCGGCGACGAAGTGCTCATCAAGGTTCGCCGCGCTGGTGTCTGCGGTACCGACGTCCACATCCATGAATGGGACGCGTGGGCTCAGAACCGCTGTCGGCCGCCGTTTACCGTGGGCCACGAGTTTGCCGGTGAAGTAGTCGAGGTCGGCAACTTGGTGACCGATGTAAAGGTTGGCGACCGCGTGACCGCCGAGGGGCACATTGTCTGTGGACGGTGCCATCTGTGCCGCACCGGAAATGGGCATGTATGTCCGAACACAAAAATTATTGGCGTGGACCGCGACGGCTGCTTTGCGGAGTACATTGCGATGCCGGCGACGAATGTCTGGCACCTCGACGACGAGGTGTCGTTTGAGGTGGGAGGCATTCATGACCCCATGGGGAACGCGTTCCATACGGCGCTGCACGACACGGAACTGCCAGGAAAGACGGTTCTCATCACGGGATGCGGACCGATCGGCATTTTTGCGGTGGGGATCTGCAAGGCGGCTGGAGCCAGCCGCGTGATTGCAAGCGATGTGAATCCGACGCGACTGGCGCTGGCCGCGCAGATGGGCGCGCACGACGCCGTGCAACCACAGGACGCCGAACGCGCGGTGCGCGCGGCGACCGACGGACTTGGCGTGGACGTGGTGCTCGAGATGAGCGGCGTGCCGGCAGCGATCCATCAGGCGTTCAAGCTGGTGCGGGTGGGTGGCCGCGTGCAGATGCTCGGGATTCCGTCCAAGCCGCTGGACATTGAACTCGCCTCGGAGATCATCTTCAAGGGGATCACCGTCTACGGCGTGGTAGGACGCCGGATGTACGAGACGTGGATTCAGATGACGCAGTTTCTGCGGAGCGGTCAGTTTGATCCGCGCCCGGTGATCACGCACCGGTTCCCGCTGGAGGCGCACGCGGAGGCGATTCGCGTGATCAAGGCGGGGGAAGCGGGGAAAGTGGTGTTTGAAATCGCATAACTGCAACTGCGAGTTAACGGTGACCCGTTAACCGTTGACGGTCTACCGTTTACCTGCCGCATCCATCATGTCCATCAATACGAATTTCGTCGCGGATCTTGAAGGCAAGATTACGCAACTCAAGAAGGATCGCGTTTACAAGTCGCTCAACTATCTCGAGTCGCCGCAGTCGGCGCGGGTGAAGATGGAAGGGCGCGGCGAGGTGTTGATTCTCTCGTCGAACAACTACCTCGGCCTGTGCGACGAGCCGTCGGTGATGGAAGCCGGCATCGCGGGGATCCGAAAATACGGCGCCGGCACGGGAAGCGTGCGGTTTATTTGCGGCACCTTCACGGTGCACCGCGCACTCGAGCAGGCGCTCGCGCGTTTTGTGGGAGCGCCGGCGGCGATGTCGTTTGTGTCGGCGTGGAACGCCAATGAGGGACTGACCGCGACGGTGGTCGAGGAAGGTGATTTTGTGGTGAGCGATGCGCTCAACCATGCGTCGATCATTGACTCGATCCGGCTGGCCAAGGCGATCACGAAGTGCACGACGGCGGTGTATCCGCACGGCGATCTCGACGATCTGGTGGCCAAACTGCGCGCCAATAGTGGTGCGAAGCGCCGTCTTATTTGGACGGACGGCATTTTCTCGATGGAAGGGAGTATCGCGAAGCTGCCGGAACTGCTGCAGATTGCGCGCGACCACGACGCCGTGCTGATCATGGATGACTCGCACGCCACCGGTGTGATTGGCGCCACGGGGCGCGGCACCGCGGAGCATTTTGGGGTGATTGGCGAGGTGGACGTGATTACGAGTACGCTGGGCAAGGCGATCGGCGGTGCGGCCGGCGGGTTTGTGGCCGGCTCCGCGGCGCTGTGCGACATGCTGACGCAGCGCTCGCGCCCACAGCTGTTCTCGAACGCGCTCCCGCCCACGGTGGCGGCCAGTGCGCTGGCGGCGGTGGAGTTTATTGAAGCGCACCCGGACCGAGTGGCGACGCTCCACGACAACTCGAAGTTCTTCCGGCAGGCGCTGGTGGAGGCTGGGCTCAATCCGCTCGCCGGCGAAACGCCGATTGTGCCGATTATCGTGGGCGAGACAGCGGACGCGATCCGGATGAGCGACATGTTGTTGGACGAAGGAATTTTCGTGACGGGCTTTGGCTTTCCGGTGGTGCCGCAGGGCACGGCGCGGCTCCGGTGTCAGGTGTCGGCGGCGCACACGCGCGCGGACCTCGAGTTCGCCGTACGGGCGATTCGGAAGGTGGCGGAGCGCGTCGGCATCGTGAAATAGGGCGGTGTCACGCGGGCGGCACGGGAGCCACGCGTGACGCGAACGACCGGCGGTTCGTCCGAGAGGTGAGCCACCGGACCGCCCGAAAGGGTTGCCCGAGCGCGCCGTATGGACGGCCGGTCCTCCCCTCCGAGGTGTAGCATATGCGCCTGTTTCGAACTTTCGTCGTCATCGCCCTTACCGCAGTTCTGGCGCGCCCGCTCGCGGCGCAGGCCAGCACGGTCTCGTGGCAAGATTCTTGGTACTGGGGCCTCTATGGCGGCCAGCTGTCGTTCCCGACGGTCGTCGCGCGGACGACCGCTCCGACGATCGGCGCGGACTGGCTAATTACGCGCTCGAACTTCGCGTTGCGGGTGTTTACGGACCAGTCGTACTTCGACGCCGTGAGCACCGTGACCGATTTTCCAACGGGCGCAGCGCGCCAGGTGAGCATCACGGACCTCCGACGCGTGGGCGCGGCGGTCACGATCTTCACCCCGAACATCAATATTGTGCGGCCGTATGTGGGCCTCGGCTATGCGTTCAACTACGTGCGCGAGAGCGCGCCGCTGGGCACCTATTTTGCGAGCGCCGCCGCGAAGGACTCGATTGACACGCGCATCAACAAGGCGCGTTCGGCTGGCAAGCTCTTTGGGCAGTTTGGTGTGATGGCGACCTGGCGTCGCTGGGCACCGTTTGTGGAATACACGGTGATGCCGACACAGGGCGCCGGCACTTGGCTGATCAACGGCAAGGGATTCTCCAATGCGTGGGCGCTGGGCGTGCGCTACAACGCGGGGTCGTCGATCGATAAGAAGTGGTAGTCGGCGCGTAGGGTGCACAAAACGAAGAGCGGCGCGATCCCTAGGGATCGCGCCGCTCTTCGTTTACGCCACGGATGACAGGTGGGCCAGCGGTCGCCGTTCGTTAGGCGGTCGCGGCACCCTTCTTCTTCGACGCCGGGCGCTTGGCGGGTGCGTCGGCCTTGGCAGCCTTAGCCGGCGCCTTTGCCTTGGCAGGTGCGTCGGCCTTGGGTGCGGCCTTGGGTGCGGCCTTGGCGCGCGTCTTTTTGGCGGGTGCTTCAGCCGCGGCCGGTGCGGCACTGGAAACCGGAGCAACCGGGGCAACCGGCGTCACGACGGCGGCCGGCTTGGGCGACGCCGACTCGACGACACCGATCAGCAGGAAGTTCGGCGGCGGCGCCATAGCCTTTCCACCGCGTCCACCGCGATTCGGAACGCCACGTGCGACCATGCCACGGGGCGCGGGGGGATTGGCAGCGGCCTTGACCTTATCGTCGGCGGCCTTGAGCTCGGCTTCCTTCACTTCGATCTGCGAGGAAACGCTGGCGGCCGTCGCGGACCGCGCGACTTCGTACGAATCACCGCGCTTGCGAAGATCGACAACATCCCCGTCGTGCGCATCGCGGAGGATGCGCGGGAAGTTGCGTTCGTTGAGGCTCTCGCTGTCGCGGCCGAGGAGATCGAACGCCTTTTGGCGTACCTGTTCAGCGCCGACCGCGTCTTCGCCGGTGACGAGCGCCGTGACGGCGTTGCGCACGAGCGCAAAGGCTTCGTCGCGCGTGAGGCGAATGCCGGCGCGGCCGATGTTGGCGTTGACCACGACCGGCTCGCGACGCTCGCTTCGCGGTTCGCGATGACGGCGCGAGTCAACGGCAACCGGCGCAACAGGAACGGCCGGAACGGCCGGGACGGCAACAGCCACGACAACGACCGGTGCGGTGATCGGCTGCGTGGGAGTTGAGACAGCGACCGCGCCTGCCTTGCGGCTGCCACGACCAGCGGGGCGGGCCGATGCCAGGGCAGCCTGAGCGACGTCAGCGACGGCAGCGACGGCAGCGACGGGCGCGGCGACCGGCACTTCCACCGAAGCCGGAGCGACTTCAGCACCCTGCTCTGCGGTTCCGGTGGCCTCTTCACGCTCGCGACGACCGCGACCGCGACCACCGCGACGTCCGCGACGACGCCCTTCGCGTTCTTCAACTTCAGCGCCAGCTGGGCGCGGGGCCGGCGTTGCCGCCGGCTCGCCGCTCTTGACGGCGCCCTTCGTGGGGGCCACTTCGAGCTGCCCGTTTTCGAGCTTGGTGACGAGAATCAGTCCCTTCTGTGCCGCTTCGGCGCAGAACTTGGAGAATTTCGAAATGCCCAAGTCCTTTTCGTCGAAGGAGCTGTCGATCTCCTGCATGACCTGCTTGAGGCGATCGGAGCGCATGACGTCGCCGTTGCGCACCATACGCGTAATGGCTTCCGTGACGAGTTCCCACGGGTCGTACTTGGTGTCGGCTCCGCCTTCTTCGTTGGCCTTTACGAGGCCGGCGAGCGCGTTGTAGCTGTAGTACTCGTCGCAGTTCTGCACGAGCAGGTCGCTGGACGATTCACGGATGCCGACGCCGATGACGTACTTGCCGTACTCCTTGAGCTTGATAACGAGGCTCGAGAAGTCGGAGTCACCGGAGAGCAGGATGATCGTGCCGATTTCGGGACGCGTGAAGACGAGCTCCATGGCGTCGATGGCGAGGCGGATGTCGGTCGCGTTCTTCTTGGACGACCCGTAGGCCGGGGCGAAGATGAGGTCGATCGACGCTTCGCTGAGCGGGACGATGTACTGCGGGTAGCGGCGCCAATCCGCGTAGGCGCGCTGGACGGCGACCTTTCCGTGGATGATGTCGGACGACAGCAGGTTGCGCAGCTCCGTTTGTAGATCGGAGCGGATCCCCATCGTGACGTTGTCGAAATCGATGAGGAGCGCGGCGTTGGGCGCGTGATGCGGAACGAGGGCACCCGGCAGCATGGACTGTGGGGCGTGCGCCTGCGGTCCGCGGTGCAAAGGCGCAACCGGCCCGCGGGATGGAACGACGTGCGAATGACGTGACTTCATGACTCTCTGGCGAACTCGCCGATGGCGGGCCAGCGGCCAATCGGTGGCTGCTTCGCGCCAAATGCGCGGCAGCGCCCGTGAGGCGGCTCGGAGGCCCTGTGATGTGTAGGGGCGGCGAGCACGCTCATCCGGTCAGCTAGGCGCGCATCGTCCTTGCGATGCCAGCGACCCAGCGGATGGTGATGGCGCAGACGCCGACAACCCCGTGGTCCAATCGACGCGCCGGTCGTGCCGGTGATCGACGTCGCCTCTGAGCGCCGGCGATCATCGACGCGCACAGCGCATCGTGCATAGGAAGCTAATGACCCGATAGGCGTTTGTCACCGTCTCCCCGGCTGGAGAGGGGGCGGAGGGGCGTGGGGGACGGTAAGTTCCAAGGCGAAACCTTCCCTTCCCCGCACCGTACAAATAGTCAGTGAAGCGACTCGGGTTCCGGTCCCGTCTGTTCCTTATTCTGGCGCTTTTTGCCTTCGTTCCCGCCATTCTGCTGACGGTGGCATGGGGCGGGGCGGTCGCGCGTCTCCTTCCCCGTATGAGCGGGACGGCGGCTTGGGATAGCGCGGCCGCGAGTGGCACTCGGGCGTTGGAGGTGGCACGAAGCCGAGGGGCGCTCTCCCCTGCGCAAGCGGGAGTGTTGGCGGATCACGAGCGGGAGTTGGCGATGTCGCTGACCCAAGCGCGCCGGTTTGAGTATTTGGCGCGCCAGTTGGTGCCGGCGATGCTGTTGATCGGCGTGGTGGCGTTGGCGTTGCTGACGTTTTTGGCGTCGCGAGTGGCGGGGCATTTGAGCCGACAGCTCAGCCGTCCGCTCGACGAACTGGTCGGGTGGACTGGTCGAATCCGTGCTGGGCGGGCATTGCCGGAGCACACGGAATCGCGCGGTGCCCCCGAGTTTGCGCTGTTACGCGACGGGATGCGGCAGATGGCGCTTGATCTGGACGCGGGGCGCCGTGCTGCGATCGAAGCTGAGCGGTTGAGGGCGTTTCGGGAATCGGCGCGCCAGATGGCGCACGAGATCAAGAATCCGCTGACGCCGATCCGTTTTGCCGTAGACCGGCTCAAACGATCGGTGCCGCCGGAGCTGTCTGACACCGTAGAGGTGTTGCAGGTGGAGTCGGCACGACTGGAAGCGATGGCCCGGAGCTTTGCGCAGTTCGGCCGCCTGCCCGAAGGGCCGTTGGCGGAGATAGACCTTGGCGAGTTGGTGCAGACGACGGCGCGCACGACCATACCGGAACAGGTGGTCTTCCAACTGCATGCCGACGAGCCGTTGCCGTTGATGCTGGGCTATTACGACGCGCTCAGTCGTGCGGTGGCCAATGTGCTGCTCAATGCCGTGGACGCGTGCCAGCAGGGCGGAGCGATTGAGGCGCGGGTAGTGCGTGTGGGTGCAGACGAACTCATGCTGGCGGTACACGACACGGGGTCCGGCATTCCAGCCGATTGCGTGACGACTATTTGGGAGCCGTACGTAACTATGAAGGCCGGGGGCACCGGACTCGGCCTCGCCATTGTCAAGCAGACCGTGGAAGCCCACGGCGGGCGCGTGGAAGCGCAAAGTTCGCCCGAAGCGGGAACAGAGATTCGACTCATCTTTCCGGTAACGCCGCCGGTATTGGGGACCATTTCTTGAACGCAGACATCATCATTCCTATCGCATTTTTCGGCACGGTGGTGGTGCTCGCCCTTGGGGTTCCGCTTGTGCGCGCGTATGTGCGTCGGCAAGACGCGCAGTCGCATTTGCCGCCGAGCGATCCAGAGCTGTCGGCTCGCCTCGCGCGGATTGAGGCATCGCTGGAATCGGTGGCAATAGAAGTCGAACGCATTTCGGAGGGACAGCGCTTCACGACGAAGCTGCTCTCGGAACGTCGCACGCCGGATGCGGCGCATGCGCTCCAGGCGTCATCACTCGACGCGGGCGCGGTGCGCCGCGACGCGGTCTGATTCTCGACATTTTTCTCGAACTCACTCATGCCGTCGCTACTCATTATTGATGACGAGCCCAACATCCGGCGGATGGTGGGGGCGTTGTTGGCGTCGGAAGGGTTTGAAGTGCGTGACGCGCACGATGGGCCGTCTGGCCTCGCGCGCGCCGACGAACTCGAGCCAGACCTGGTGCTCCTCGACTTGATGATGCCCGGGACGCTCGATGGCATGACGGTACTCGAGCGGCTTCGAGAACGGTTTCCCGACTTGCCGGTGATCATGATGAGCGGCCGCGCGGGATTGGCGGACGCCGTGAAAGCCACGCGGCTCGGCGCGGTGAATTTTCTTGAGAAGCCGTTGTCGCCAGAAGGGGTGCTGCTGGCGATCGCGAGTGCCCTCGAACTGCGGATGGCGCGTCGCGAGCGCACGGCACTGCGCGCGGACCTCGGGCTCCTCGGCGAGTTGGTGGGCGACAGCCCCGCGATGCGCGAGGTGCGAACGATGATCACGCGCGTGGCGCCAAGTGATGCGCGGGTGATGATCACGGGCGAGAGCGGCACCGGCAAAGAACTTGTGGCCGCGGCGATTCACGCGGAGAGTGGGCGTCGCGACCGGCCCTTCGTGCGGGTGAACTGCGCGGCGATTCCGCGCGATCTCCTGGAAAGCGAAATGTTCGGACACGAGCGCGGCAGCTTCACCGGCGCCACCGAGCGGCGCATTGGCCGTTTTGAACTGGCGCACACCGGCACGCTGTTACTCGACGAAGTTGGCGACCTCGGAGCGGAAGCGCAGGCGAAGTTGTTGCGTGCCATTGAGGCGCGGGAGATTGAACGCGTCGGCGGCGGCCGGCCGATCAAGATTGACGTGCGCATTCTTGCCGCGACGAATCGCGACTTGGCGCGCGCGGTTCAAGAGGGAGAGTTCCGCGAGGACCTCTATTTCCGACTGAATGTGATTCCGCTGCCTGTACCGCCGTTGCGCGAACGGCCCTCCGACATTCCCGCGTTAGTCCTTCACTTCGCGGCGCTCTTGCGGCGTCGATCGGGACAGCAAGCGCCAACGTGGACGAGTGAGGCGGTGGATTACTTGGTACGGCATCGGTGGCCCGGCAATGTGCGCGAACTCGCCAATATCGTCGAGCGGCTCTCGATATTGCACGCCGGAAAAACGATTGGTGCCACCGAGGTTGAGGCAGTATTGCCGTTAGGCCACGACGGGGTGTCGGCGCCGCGGCTCCCTGCCCTTTCGCAGCCAGAGCTCACGCTCAGCGACGCACTCGACGAGCATGAGAAGTTGCTGATCAATCGCGCGCTACAAGCGGCAGACGGCGTGGTCGCTGAGGCGGCGCGTCGGTTGCGCACGGATCGTCCCAACTTGTACCGCCGCATGAAGCGGCTCGGGATTATTGCGCCAGGCGATGCGTGAAGGTGGCGCGCGAAGTGACACGGTACGTCTCACGCAAAGCGACACAGGCGACCACCGTAACACAGATGATGGCATGCACGAATGATCAGCGGGACAACGACTTAGGCGATGGGCGGACACGCGGCACAGCCCGTGCTTGTGCTACAGGTGACCGTTCACCTTTGGAGAACTACCTGATGAAATCCATTCTGCGATACACACTGCTCGCTGGCCTTGCGTGCGCCCCGCTGATGCCGCTGACTGCAACGGCGCAACGCGTTGACACCACTGCGCTCCGATTGTCGTCGGTGGCACGCAGTGCGGTGGAGAGTTACAACGCCGCGGCGACGCGACGGGTGACTGGCGCGTTGGATGTACCGGCAGGCACGATCTTCACTGGCGATGTGGCGGTCCTCAACGGCCCCGTCACGGTGGCAGGTCGGATTGCCGGCACCTTGGTGGCGATCAACGCCGATGTCCACTTTGCGGCGGGCGCCGAGGTGGGCCAGCACGTGATTGTGGTTGGGGGCAGCCTCGCCGGTCAGGACGCGGCGAAAATCGGTGGCGAGATGCGCGTGCAGGCCGAGTTGCTCCGCTATCATCTCGACGGGCAACGTTTGGTGGCCGACGGTGAGCCGGTGTACGACGAGTCGTGGTGGACCCGACATCGCGTGCGGCACGAGTTCCGGCGCGGTGAGGCCTTCACCGACTTTTTCTATGTCGCCTCCCGCTCGTACAACCGAGTGGAGGGATGGTCGTTTGTGGCTGGACCGCGTTTTCAGCGCACGCCCGATTGGGGCAAGGTCAAAATTGAGGCGTTCGGTGTGGTTCGTACTGTGAGCCCCATCCAATGGGACAATCAGACGCTGGGTCACGACGCGCGCGCTGAGGTGCAGTTCGGCAAGCCGATTGGTTTGGCGATTGGTGCGCGCGCGTTCGACGTAGTGGAGCCAACGGAAAGCTGGCAGATGGGGAATACCGAAACGGGGCTCGCGTCGGCGCTGCTCCACCGTGATTATCGCGACTACTATGTGCGCCACGGCGGTCAGCTGTATGCGCGCCTTCAGGCGTCGGATGATGCGGATCTTACCGTTGGGCTCAGTGACGAGCAGTGGCGCAATCGCGCCGCTGGCGACCCGTGGTCGGCGACGCGCGGCAATGAGCCGTGGAGAGCGAACCCGACGATGGATCCCGGTTCGATGCACCTGCTCACCACGCGTCTGCGGGTCGACACGCGCGAGCAGACCGGCTCGCCGTGGGCCGGCTGGTATTTGGTGGCGGAGTTGGAAAAAGGCGCGGGGCGTATCACGCGCTTCGGCGCGCCGGTGCAGACGTTTGCCGTGCCGACACCCGAAGCGGTGTCGTACACGCGAGGGTTTGCGGATGTGCGCCGCTACAATCGCATTGCGCCCGACTTCTTCTTGAACTTCCGCGTGGCCGCGGGCGGCTGGATGAGCGGTGATGCATTACCGACGCAACGGCGACTCGGCGTCGGCGGTCCCGGCACGCTACCGGGCTTCGACTTTCGCGATACCGGTGGGCATCCTGACATCCTGACCTGCGCGGGCGGTATGGTGCAAGCCGGTGCCCCCGCGCAGTGCGATCGTGTGGCGTTGGCGCAGGTTGAGTTGCGCTCTGGGTTCTTATGGTCGGCGCTGCGCAGCGATGCAGAGGAAGACTGGTGGCGCCCCGGCCTCAATCACCGCACCCAGTGGGTGCTGTTCGCCGATGCGGGCCGCGGCTGGAAGGTTGGGACCGCAGACGGCTCGCTGACGTACTCCAAGGATGCGATGCCGAGCTTCAACTCGTACAAGACCGACCTCGGTATCGGCATCGACTTTGGTGGCTTTGGCGCGTACTGGGCTAAGCCGGTGAGCGACGAACACGAGCCCGCGCGATTCATCGTTCGTTTGGAACGGCGGTTCTAGCGCGTGGGTGCATTGCGACGCCTGGCCGCATTGGCGGCCTTCACCGTGGTGAGCCGGATGCCGTTGCTCGCGCAACGGCATCCGGTGGTGGAGGTGCGTGCGCCTGCGCCAGCGATGGCGATGGTCGAAGGGCCCGTGGTCACGGCGCGCGACATGCTCGCGGGGAGCCGTATTCGCGAGCTATTGATGGCCGGCTTTCCCGCGCAGTTCCACTTTCGGGTGGAGCTGTGGAGCGAGGGGCGATGGACGAATGACGTCGAGCGTCGGGCGGAGTACGACGTCAAGGTGCGCTACATTCCGCTCGAGAAAGTGTACGAAGTGGTTCAGGTGACAGACGATCGCGCGCTTCCGCTCGGACGATTCGCACGAGTGGAAGATGCCGAAGCGGCGATTGCACGTCCCACGCGCGCGCCGGTGACTGCACGGCGCATCAGTCGCCGGCAGTATTACCAAGTGACGCTCGATGTGGAAGTACTCTCGCTACGCGACCTCGACGAGGTGGACCGTTGGCTCCGCGGCGAAATCGAGCCCGCGTTCAACGGGAACGCCGGCACGGCGATCACCCGCGGACTCAAGACCCTCGTGGCGCGCGTCCTAGGCGGAGAGAAACTCGAGTACGAGGCGCATACGGAGTCGTTTCAGCTTCCGTAGCTTCGCGTTATCCCTTCCGCGCCGCGCGTGGTACGGCTGGCGTGCGACTCTCGAGTGCTTCGATCTGGTGCAGCACGTCGGGGCCATAAAACATCCGAATGTACTTGGCCTGCGCGGGGGTGAGGCGACGGACGGCCCACGACAGGTGCACGAAATGCGGCTCCACTGGCGGATGCTGGAGATGCATCCCGCATTCGTCGGGGAGGTGATTCGACTTGCGCGTATTGCAGCTACTGCACGCCGTGACGACGTTGTTCCACGTATTGAGTCCGCCGCGGGAAAGCGGCACGACGTGATCGCGCGTGAGCGCTTCACGGTGGCGTAGCTGATTCGAGCGACGACCGCAGTACTGGCAGGTATAGTGATCGCGCGCGAACAGGAACGTATTCGTCACCTGACGGCGGAAACGCCGCGGCACGTGAATGAACTTGGTAAGGCGAATGACGACCGGACGCGGGTAGGCGAAGCGCGCCGAGTGTACGAGGGAGTCGAGGTCGGCTTCGACGATCTCCGCTTTGCCGTCGATAACCAGTCGCAACGCGCGGCGCAGCGGCACCATCGTCAATGGTTCGAAGGACGAGTTCAGGGCGAGACAGCCAACAATCACGCATCCCTCCGTGGAGAGTGAGTCTGGCGGCGCAGTCTCGCGCCCACCGTCATCTACTGCTTTCCGCCTCGGTGACCGGCACGGGGGTCAACCAGCCGTGCACATCTTCGGCCCGTCCCTTGGCGATGGCCATGTAGCGTTCGCGGATCGCCGTCGCGATGGGGCCGGGCTTGCCGTCGCCAACCGGATAGCGATCAATCGTTCGAATGGGGGTCAGTTCTGCTGCTGTTCCGCAGAAGAACGCCTCATCCACCAAATACAGAAACTCACGCGGCATCACCATTTCTTTGACGGTGAGGCCGAGGTCCGTGGCGATCCGCACCACGGAGTCGCGTGTAATGCCGTTGAGAATCCCCGACGAGAGGGGCGACGTGAACAGCACGCCGTCGCGCACCAGAAACAGATTCTCCCCCGATCCTTCGGCCACAAAGCCGGCGCTGTCGAGCATGATGCCTTCGAGGTAATCGTCCTGCCGCGCTTCGGCTTTGGTGAGCTGCGAATTCAGATAATTCCCGCTGGCCTTGGCGAGTGTCGGGAAGGTGTTCGGGGCCGCGCGGCGCCAACTGGAGACGCGAACGTCCGCGCCCTCGGTGACGGCAGCATGACCGAGGTAGGTGCCCCATTCCCAGCAAATAATAAAGGTCTCGACCGGGGCGTCCTTGGCGAAGATCCCCATCTGTTCACCCGTGCGCGCGATGAGCGGACGGATATAGCACTCGCGAAGTCCGTTGGCCGCGATGGTGTCGACGACAGCCTGACAGAGTTGGTCCACCGACCAGGGTACATCGAGGCGGTAGATCTTGGCGGAGTCGCGCAGGCGGCGCATATGGTCATGCAACCGGAAAACAGCGCCGCCGGTAGGAGTCTCGTAGCAGCGAACGCCTTCGAAGACCGCCGACCCGTAGTGCACCACGTGACTCATCACGTGGATGTTGGCGTCCGCCCAGTTCACGAGCGATCCGTTTCGCCAAATGCGGGCCGTAGGTCCGCTGCCCTGCGCCATTGCGCTCCTCGTGCGAGAGGTACTCCGAATTCTAACTGCGGTGCGCAGCGCCGCGCTACGGAGTGCGCTGGCGTGGCATTCGCCTGCAGACAGTGGTATCGCTCCCACGCGGGGGCGGGAACGTCAGGGCGTTGGCGTCACGGTGCCGGAGCGGGCGCGCTTCCAGCGCCCAAGGCGCTGGGCGGTCTCGCGTACCACCAGCGCTTCTTCGCCAATATCCACACCGAGGACTCGGCCATTTCGCACGCGCGGCACGCCGTTGACGACCACCAGCGACGCCGGCGAGTTGCTGAGCGACCAGATGAGCGCGTCGGCCGGTTCGTACACGGGATACGCCTCGTCGGGAACAGGAAACGCGGCGAGATCGGCGGCCTTGTTATGCTCGATCGAACCGATGATCCCCCCCATTCCGAGTGCCTTGGCTCCTCCGAGGGTGGCCATCTCAAGGGCGTCACGGCCGGTGAAGAGGTCGTCGCGCCCTGCACGCGCGCGCTGCGCCAAGATCGCGAGGCGCCCCTCGTCGAGGAGGTGCATCCGATTGTTGGATGCCATGGAATCGGTACCGAGGCCCACGTGGATCCCGATGTCGCGCATCTCGCGGAGCGAGGCGATGCCGTGGCCGAGTTTGGCGTTGGAGGCCGGGCAATGGGCGACGCCGCAGTTGTGTGCGGCGATGGCGGCGAGGTCGGCGGCGTCGGTTCGGACGCAGTGAATGAGCAGCGGTCGCTCGGCGAGCACTCCGGTCTGTTCCAGAAGAGCGATGGGCGAGCGCGCCCGCTTGGCAACATCGATTTTGCGGCCGTGCAGAAACGCGGCAAAGGCGCCCTCTCCTCCTTCGACGAGATCGGACTCCTCTGCGCTTTCGGCGATGTGCGTGGCTATCGGGAGCTGATGTGCGCGCGCGAATGCGGCAACGCCGGTGTAGAGCGCATCGCTCACCGAGTACGGCGCGTGCGGCGAGACGCCGACACGCACGAGCGGGGTCTCATACGTCTGCATCGCGCGCACGGCGCGCCGGAGATCATCCACCGACTGCTGCCAGGCGCGCGGATCGGGACCGAAGGTTTCACGATACGAAATGCCGCGCACGCCGAGCGCGCGCATGGCGTCGAACGCGGCGGGACTCGGCGCGGTGTCCGCAAATGTTGTGATGCCGTGCCGGAGTCCTTCGATGATACCGAGACGCGCGCTGGCGAGGAGCTCTTCGTACGTGAGCTCGGCGCGCGCGGCGGTGAGGGTGCGGATCCACGAGAAGAACGAGAGTCCTTCGAGGAAGCCTCGCATCACCGTGAGGTCAAGATGCGTGTGCGTGTTGACGAGCCCTGGGGTGAGAATGACTTCGCCGAGGTCTTCGTCGCGTCCTTCGGGCGCATCGCCGCGCGCCCCCACCCAGATGATGCGTTCGCCTTCTACGACGACGGTGCCGTGCTCAATGGTTGGCGCGGTCACCGGGATGACCCAGCGCGCATGGTAGCGCGTGCGCGGGGCCGTTCCGGACGAGGTCACGGTTTGGTGGAGATGACCGTGGTGCGCCGCGGGCACTCGCGGGTGGGCTCCGTGCCGGCAATAAACCACTCGGTGTAGGCGTCTTCGACGGGACAGAGCGGACCGTGCAGGAGCCCTGTCCCCACATCGACAATGCGCGAGACGAGCGAGGACGGACGTGGCCAGTCGGGCGGCGCCGGTTTGCGCTCGTACACTTCGCGCATGAATGATGTCCACGCGGGAGCCGCGAGGCGCCCACCCTGTGCGTTGGGCATGATTTTCTGCGGCGCGTCGAAGCCCATCCACACACCGGCGACGAGATCGGCGGTGTAGCCAATAAACCAGACGTCGGCTCCGTCGTTTGTCGTTCCGGTTTTTCCGCCGGCGGGGAGCCGGATGTACTGCCCCACACTGGCGGCGGCGGTGCCCTTTCGGATGACGTCTTTCATCATGTCCACCATCAGCCACGATTCTTCGCGTGAGAGGACGGGCTCGATGACCGGCTCCGGCTTCCACACGACTTCGCCTTTCTCGTTTTCGACGCGCATGATCGGATAAGGCGCGGTCCGTGATCCGAGATTCGCAAAGACGGAATACGCGGCCACCATTTCGATGGGATACACGTCCGCCGAGCCGATGTGGACCGACGGAAACGGCGGCACTGGGGTGGTGATGCCGAAGCGTTTGGCCATTTCGACCACGCTGGCTTCGCCGACTTCCATTCCCACTTTGATGGCGATCATGTTGCGCGACTGATAGAGTCCGCGCCGCATGGTCATATTGCCTTCGAACTTGAGATCGTAGTTTTGCGGCGTCCACGGCTTGGTGGAGTCGAGCTGTGGCACGCTGATGGGCGAGTCGTCCACGAGATAGCTCGGCGGGCGACCGCTCTGAATGGCGGTGGCGTAGACGATGGGCTTGAACGTCGAACCAGGTTGCCGCTTGGCCTGCGTGGCGCGATCAAACTTGGAGTCTTCAAAATCGCGCCCGCCTACCAGCGCGCGAATGGCACCGGTGCGCGGATCGAGCGCAATGAACGCACCCTGCAAGTACGGCGACACGGCGGCCGAGGAGTCTTCGGCGGTCACCATCGCGGAGCGCGCGAGGTACTGCTCGTAGCTGCGGTGCGGGAAGGCGCCGAGTGAACCACTCTCCACGGCGCGGAGCTGGCGGTCGAGCGCGCGTTCGGCGGTGCCCTGAAGGTCGAGATCGAGCGTGGTGTAGACGCGCAGTCCCTGTTCGTAGAGTTTTTTGCCGAATTTTTCGTCGAGCATGCGGCGGACGTATTCGACGAAATACGGGGCGTTCTCGCCGGAGCCGCCGCGACGGTGCGCCATGCGCAGCGGATAGGCGCTGGCGAGTGAGGCATCCGCGTCGCTGATGGCGCCCGCGCGGCGCATCAGCTCGAGGACGGTGTTGCGACGCTGCACCGCGCGCTCGGGAAAGCGGCGCGGGTTATAGCGTTCCGGACCTTTGGGCAGTGCGGCGAGCATGGCGGCTTCGGCGAGGTTCACTTCTCGCACCGACTTGCCGAAGTAGCGCTGGCTGGCCGACTCTACGCCGTAGGCGCCGTTGCCCAGGTAGATCTGATTGAGATACAGCTCGAGAATGCGGTTCTTGGAGTACTTGGCTTCGATGTCGCGCGAGACTTTGGCCTCGCGGAGTTTGCGCATGATCGTCTTTTCGCGAGCGTTGAGTCGCTCGGGGAAAAGATTGCGCGCGAGCTGCATCGTGATGGTGGAGAAGCCCTGCGCAATGCCGGCGGCTCGCAGATTGGCGAGACTCGCGCCGAAGATGCGATAAAAGTCGATGCCGCCGTGGGAGTAGAAGCGTTTGTCTTCGGTGATGACAAAGGCTTGCTGCACCACACGGGGGATTTGTTCGAGCTTGATGAGGGTGCGGCGTTCGAGGCCGATTTCTGCTACGAATCGACCGTCAGCGGCGTAGATACGGCTCGTCTGACGGGGCTGATACTGCTCGAGGCTCGTGAGCGAGGGGCACACGCCGCGGCACACCAGGGACCAGCCAATACCCGCGCCGACGAGCCCAATGAGGGCGACGCCAGCGAGGATGGCCAACGCGATGAGGAGGGGACGGCGGCTGTTCATCTTCCTGCGCGGAAGCTAGGCCGTTGCGAAGGGCTGGGCAACGCAGGACGGGGGCGATTCGACGGTACCGTGCCGGCGGGGGCTCAGTGAGATCAAGTGACAGCGGGGGGCGAGGTGTCTAGCTTTCGGCATGGCTCACCCCTCTCCCGTTCTTGACGAGCTCGCCTGGCGCGGACTCGTATATCAGCAGACCGATGGTCTCGACGCGCACCTCTCCGGTGCGCCGCGCACGGCCTATTGTGGCTATGACCCCACGGCGCCGAGCCTGCACATTGGCAACCTGATTCCCACGATGCTGCTGGTGCATCTGGCGCGGCACGGGCATAAGGCCGTGGCGCTGATTGGCGGCGGCACGGCGATGATCGGTGATCCGTCGGGCAAGTCGGTGGAGCGTCCCCTGCTCTCTCCAGAGGCGATTGACGCCAACGGCGCGCAGATCCACGCGCAGCTCTCCGGCGTCTTTGCGCGCGCGGGCGCGAGCGGTGTGACACTGCGGAACAACGATGTGTGGCTACGGCCGCTGGGGTTTCTCGACTTCCTACGCACGGTCGGCAAGCATTTCAGTGTGAACTTTATGCTGGCCAAGGATACGGTGGCGAGCCGTCTCGAGACGGGGATCTCGTACGCCGAGTTCTCCTATATGCTCACACAGGCCTACGATTTTCTTGTGCTGTACCGCGAAGGGGTGTCATTGCAGGTGGGTGGGAGCGACCAGTGGGGGAATATCACCTCGGGCACGGAACTCATTCGGCGCTCGGACAGCGGCGAGGCGCACGCGCTCACGGCGCCGCTCATTACGACGTCGAGTGGCAAGAAATTTGGCAAAACGGAATCGGGGGCGGTGTGGCTCGACGCCACGCTCACGAGCCCGTACCAGTTCTATCAGTTTTGGGTGAACGCGGAGGACGCGGACATTGGGCGATTCCTGCGGATGTTCACGTTACTGCCGAAGGGAGAGATCGAAGCGCTCGAGGCCTCGCACGCGGCCGCGCCGCACGAACGGCGCGCACAGAAGGCGTTGGCGACCGCCGTCACGACGCTCATTCATAGCGCCGAAGCGGCCGCGCTCGCCGAAACGGTGAGCCGCATCATCTTTGATAAGAATGCAAACCCGTCGGAGTTTGGCCACGACGTGTTTGAGTTCTTGCGTCCAGAGATTCCGAGCGTCACGGTCACGCGCGCCGCCGACGGCACGGTGGACGTGCTGGCGATTCTTGAGGGCGCGTTTGCCATCTCGCGCGGCGCAGGGAAAAAACTGCTACAGCAAAACGCGTTGTCGGTGAACGGTACCAAGCTGGGCGCGGACGAAGCGACGATTTCGGCGGACCGCGCCGTGCAGGGGCGCTGGCTCCTCGTACGCAAAGGCGGGCGCGACATCGCGCTCGCGGAACTCGGCTAAGTCGCCATTCCGCGAGGCGTCGCGCTGGCCGAACTCAGCTCAGCAGCAACTCCAGTGCGGCGTCGAGTTCCGCCGCGGTGTTGTAGAAATGCGGTGAAAGTCGGATACACCCTTCGCGCACGGTGTGCGTGACTTTGCCGAGGCGCAGACGTTCACTGGTCGCGGGAACGTCGACCGTGCGGAACGAGAGCACCCCGGCGCGCTGCGCCGGATCGACTGGGGTGATGAGCGCGACTTCCGGATGCGCGTCGGCGAATGCCACCGCACGGTCGGCGAGCATTCGCACGCGATCGGCAATCTCTTGTGGGCCGATCTCCAGAAACATCTCGAGCGATTCGGCCATAGCACTGAAGTGCACGAAATCGAGGGTGATCACTTCAAAGCGACGGGCATCATCGTGGAAGGTGGGGTCGTAGTCGAGGAAACGCCCGAAGTCGCCACTCGAGGCCTGTGATGCCCATCCAATCTCCTCGGGTTCCAGTTCGCCGATGAGTTCGTCGCGCACGTAGGTGAAGCCCGTGCCCCACGGGGAGAGCAGCCACTTCTGTGTACCACACGCAAAGATGTCGACCGGCGTGTTGGCGAGGTCGATGGTCAGCGGCCCCAGCCCCTGAATGGCGTCGACCACAAAATAGATGCCGCGTGCGCGGCAGGCGGCTCCGATGGCCGCAAGATCAAAACGGTAGCCACTCCAGAAGCTCACCCAACTGAGCGCGACTACCTTCACCCGTGGGTCGGTCTCGATGGCATGCATCAACGCCGCTTCATCTGGGCGTCCGTTGACGAGGGGAAGCAACCGGTGTTCGGCGCCGCGCCGGCGAGCGGCGATGATCCACGGATACACGTTGGCCGGAAACTCGCCGTGTACGCTGAGCACGACATCGCCGGGACCATAGGGGAGCGCGCGCGCCGCGAGGTTCACACCGTGCGAGGTATTCGACATCAACGCAATGGTGCGCGGACTCACATTGAGCAAACGAGCCGCCGCGTTGCGCGCGCGCTCGAAGGTTGGGAAGTAGTCGTCGTTCGAGAGCCGGAACGGTTCGGCACGCTTAAGACCGAATGCGGCGATTTCGTCGCGGGTCCGCTGCGGTAACGGCCCCGTCGAGGCGTGGTCGAGATAGATGGCCTCACCGGCCTCGGCCCACGGAAACTCCCGGGCGCGAAATGCGTGCACGTCGAAGGTCACGGTTCCCTCAAGTGTGGCGGCGTGTCGGGGGGCTGATGTTTCCAACGGCGGTGCTGCCAGAAATACTGGCCGGGATATTGGCGCACGAGCGCTTCGAGCCGCTCCGAGAAGCGGATCATGATGTCGTCCACGTCGCGCTCGCGATTGTCCGAATGCGTGATCGGAATTTCCTCGGCGACAAACACATATCGACCGTCTTGCTGGCGCAGCGCCTGCACGAACAGCACGGGCACATCGCCACGAAGGGCAAAGACGGCGCCCCCGCGCGGGGTTTTGGCTGGGCGGCCAAAGAATGGCACGATGGTGGAGGCCAGCCCCACGGTGGCTTGATCGCTCAGCACGCCGACCGCCTCACCGGCCTTGAGGGCCCGCGGCACGCGGCGCACCGCCTCTTGGTCGTGCATCACCTGCATGCCGAGGCGTTCGCGCGTGCGGCGGAAGAAGCGATCGGAGAGCGGGTTCCCCATGCCGCGGGCAATGGCGTGAAACGGAATCCCGCGCGCGGCGATGTACGCGCCGCTGAGTTCCCAGTTGCCGAGGTGCCCAGCTACAAAGATGAGTCCGCGTCCGCGCGCTAAGGCTTCGTCCACAAGGTGCCAGGTGGGGCACGGGTGGAAGAGCTCCAGCAGGTTTTCGCGGGTTCCGCGCGAGAGCAAGGTGGCTTCGATGGCCACGCGGCCAATGTTGTCGTAGGCCTCGCGAGCGACCGCCGCGACTTCGGCCTCGGAAAAGGCCGGAAAGGCGGCGGCGACCTGCCGCTCGACCACGCCCCGCCGGATGCCGAGCGGCCAATAGCCAAGCCGAGCAATGAATCCGGCCACCGCCCCGCCGCGGCGCACCCCGAGGGGTGCGAGCGCCCCGACAAATGCACGGAGCGCGGCGTATTCGAGTCGGTGCGCGAGGGTCGGAGTCTTCACGAGAGCGAAGGAAGGGGCGGTAGAACCTGCTCGAACGATAACCTTACGCGCGGAACAGGACACCTGCTCAGCGGCGTAGTATTATTCAGCTATGTCACGTCTGCTTGTTACCGGGTCGTCGGGGCTCATTGGCTCCGAAATGGTCGTGCACTTTGCGGCGCTGGGCTGGGAGGTACACGGCCTCGACAGCAATCAGCGCGCGGTGTTCTTTGGCCCGAGCGGCGATACCCGCTGGAACCAGCAGCGACTGCAGCGTGAAGTGCGCGGGTTTACGCATCATGAGGTGGATGTCCGCGACCGGGCTGGAATTGACGCCCTGCTCGCCACCGTGCGCCCCGATGCCATCGTGCACGCTGCGGCGCAGCCGAGCCACGACCGCGCCGCCAGCATTCCGTTCGACGACTTTGATACGAATGCCGTGGGGACGCTCAATCTGCTCGAGGCTGCGCGCCGCCACACGCCGCGCGCGCCGTTCGTGCACTTCTCCACGAACAAAGTGTACGGCGACGCGCCCAACCGGATTGCGCTCACCGAACTCCCCACGCGCTGGGACTACGCGGATCCCACGTATGCGCACGGCATCGCTGAAACGTTCACCATTGACCAGAGTACGCATTCGCTGTTCGGGGCATCGAAGGTGGCGGCCGACGTGCTCGTGCAGGAGTACGGCCGCTACTTCGACATGCCCACCTGCTGCCTGCGTGGCGGCTGTTTGACGGGGCCGAGCCACAGCGGTGTGGAGCTCCACGGTTTTTTGAGTTACCTCGTCAAATGCAACGTCGAGGAGCGCACCTATCGCGTGTTCGGCTACAAAGGAAAGCAGGTGCGCGACAACATCCACGCCAAAGACGTGGCGCGCTTTGCCGAAGCCTTCATCGCCGCACCGCGCGTGGGTGAGGTGTACAACCTCGGCGGCGGCAAGGGAAATGCGTGTTCGGTGATCGAGGCCTTTGATCTCGTCGCCGCGCGCACGGGCAAGCCGATGCTGCACGAGTACGACACAACCAATCGTGTGGGCGACCACATCTGCTACTACAGCGATCTCCGGAAGATGGAAGCGCATTTTCCGGGGTGGACGATCACGATTCCGCTCGGCACGATCTTCGACGAGATCGTTGACGCGTGGCGGGACCGGTTGCGCTGAACACACCAGCGGCGCTGCCGCGACTCGCGGTCATCACGGACGGCGACGTCAAGCACGATAGCCGCGGTGCTGGGCGCACACTCGTCAACCTGCTCGCGCGCTGGCCTGTGGATCGCCTCCTCATTGCCACCACCGCCAGCGGTCAGCCGCCACTCGACGAACATGGGCATCGCGTCATGCAGGTCGGCGGGTGGTTAGCCGGCGGCATGGCGTCTCGCCTCTCCCCGCTGGTCGGAGACGCGCAGGCACTATGGGCGCGGTGGCGCCCGTTGCCTGGTCGCACGGAACTCCGCGCGTTTGCACCAGAGGTGGTGCTCGTGGTGCCGTCGACCGCCCCCGCACTCGTGTGGGGAGAGCGGATGGCGCGCGCACTCGGGCGCCCGGTGGTGACCTACCTTATGGACGAGTGGATGAACGAGCCCAAGTGGTTGGGCGGGAATGCCATCGACTCCACTCGGGCACTCTTACGCGCGTCCGCCGGCTGGTTAGCGATTTCACCCTCGCTGGCTGAGCGACTGCCGAAAATGGCGCGGATGCAGCGCCCGTTGCAGGTGGTGCACAATCCCGTGACGCTGGACACCACGCCGCCGACCGCCCTCGCGGCACCGCGCACGGGTCCTTATCGCATCGCCTACGCGGGCTCCGTGTGGCCGATGCATGCCGACGCCATTCGGCTGGTGGCCGAATCCGTGGCGCGGCTTCGTGCGCGAGGCCTCGACGTGCGACTCGTATTGCACACCGACGATTATTTCTGGCGCACGGGCGCGACCGAGTGGACCGCGCTCGGCGTGGAATGGGGCGGACTTGTCCCGTACCGCGACCTTCGCGCGAAGCTCGGCGAGTACGATCTACTGCTGGTGGCGAGTTCATTCGCGCTCGAACACGCAGCACTCTCGCGATCATCATTGCAGACCAAAGTCACCGACTATCTCTCGGTGGGCCGACCGATTCTCGCCTGCGGCCCGGAGTTTGCCGCATCGAATCGCTATTTGCGCGATCATCGTTGCGCGTGGTTGCTGGAGTCCACCGCGCCTTCGACGGCGGACGAGGTGCTGCAACGGTGCATGGAGCACCGCGCCGAAGGGCAGACGATGGCCGCCGCCGGGTACGCGCTCGTGGCCGAGGCACATGAGGCGACCGCCGTGACCTCGCGCCTCTACGAATTCCTCGCAGCCGCTGCGGCACGTTCGTAGCCGTCGGCCATGGCCGCGCGCGGCCAGTGTGCCGCGGTAGCGAAGGCGCCCGTGACGAGTTGGGCGTGCAACGCATCGTCGGCGAGCAATCGCGCGACCGCTGAGGCCGCGTTCGCCGGATCCGCAGACGTCAGGGCGATTCCGTTGACCCCGTCGGTGACGTACCGCGCGGCGAGCGGCGTGCGTAGCGCAAGCACTGGCACGCCCGCCGCGAACGCGTCGAGCGCAGCGAAGGCAAAGTTATCGCCATCGGAGAGGTTCCATACGACGCGTGCGTCCGCCACCGCCAGCGCGCGCGCTGCCGGCTCGTCAGCGAGTGATACGACAGCGCCAAATCCGAGCGCGGCCACCTGAATCCGGAGTGCATCGTCGTCGCCGGTCGGCCCAGCCAAGACGATACGAAGCTCCGGATGGCGTGCCGCGACGAACGAGAGTGCGCGGAGCGCCGGAAGGAGTGCACTCTGCGTGTCGTGATCAAACACACAGGTGACCACGGCGCCCGTGGGCACACGCGGCGACATGGCGTCCGGCGCCGCGCTGACCGCTACGCCGGCGTCGATCAGCCGCGGTGAGAGCTGTGCCGTGCGACGATCTTCTTCCGAAGCAAAGAGCCATCCGGTTCGCACGAGACGCGCGCCAAATCGAGCGGCGCGCCCGTCCGCCAAGTGCGCGCGAGGTGGATGGCGGCGCACGACGGCGCCGCGCCCCACAGTCCGAGTTGCCACGGACGCCACGAGTTGCGCGCGTTCACCGTGCACGAAGACCACGTCGGAGAGCGTCTGTCGCAACACGCCGCGGAGTCGCCACGCATCGCCCATCCAGCGGCCTCGCACCGCGATTTCTACCGCGTCGAATCCGCAGTCACGCACCATCCGTGACACCGCACTGTGCGCGGGGCAGACCATCGCGACGTCAACGCCGCGCCCGCGCAGTGCCGTCCCCGCTTCCGCGAACGCGCGCGCGCGCCCGTCCCAAGCCGCGTCGAGAAAAAGAAAGCAGACCCGCATATGGGCGGGGAGTGCTACGGCAGACCGGGGTCGCCCATCTGCAACGCGTGCAAGCGCGCATACGCGCCGCCGGCCGCGAGCAGCGCGGCGTGCGTTCCGCGTTCGACGATCCGCCCCTGGTCGAGCACGAGGATCTCGGTGGCGTTCGTGACCGTCGACAATCGGTGCGCAATCACAAACACGGTGCGACCGGCGAGCAAGCGATCGATCGCCTCCTGCACCAACCGTTCGCTCTCGGTATCGAGCGCCGACGTGGCCTCGTCGAGAATCAAAACGGGCGGGTCGGTCAACAGCGCGCGCGCGATGGCAATGCGCTGGCGCTGGCCGCCGGAGAGTCGCGTGCCGCGTTCGCCGAGCGGTGTGTCGTACCCCTGCGGGAGCGCGGCAATGAACTCGTGCGCATTGGCCGCGCGCGCGGCCGCCTCGATCTGTGCGGCCGTGTATTTATCGCCGGCGCCGTACGCGATATTGGCACGCACGGTGTCGTTGAACAGCACCGTGTCCTGACTCACGATCCCCGTGAGTGCGCGGAGCGACGGCAGCGCAATGTCGCGCGTATCGATGCCGTCGAGCGTGATGCGCCCACCGGTGGGCTCAATAAAGCGTGGAATGAGATCGACGAGCGTGCTCTTGCCCGCACCGCTCGATCCAACGAGCGCAATCACATCGCCTCGACGGGCGGTAAAGTCGATCTGCTGCAAGACGGGCGCGTCGCCGTAGGTGAAGTTCACATTTTCAAAGACGATGGCGTCACTGAGGCCGTGCGCGTGGCGGGTGCCCTTGTCACGCTGCGCTTCCGTGGGCTCGTCAAGCACATCGAACAGGCGCTCGGCGGCCGCCAGCGACTGCTGCGCGGTGGTCGGCGCCTGCGACAGTTGCTTGAGCGGCGGCAGGAGACGCATCACGAGCACCATGAACGTCATCAGCGTGCCGCTGTCGAGTTGATGGGCAAACACCTGTTGCGCACCAATCCAGAGCACGGTGAGTGCGACCACGGTGCCGAGCACCTCGGTGAGCGGGCTCGCGAGGAGCGAGAGTCGGGTGATGCGCACCATGCCGCGGGTGTAGGCGCCGCTGGCACTCGTAAAGCGCTGATCCTCATAGGGCTCGCCGCGGAAACTCTTCACCAAGCGGATGCCACTGATGACTTCCTGCAACACGCTGGTGATTTCACCGTACTCGTTGCGGAGCCGTCGATGTCCGTGGCGCAAACGCCGGAGGATCGGCTGCAGCGTGGCGGTAATCAACGGCGCAATGACGAGCGAGATCAGCGCGAGCTGTGGCGACATGCGCACGAGCACGACGATGGTGACCAGCACCTGCGTGAGATTCTGCACCGACTTGGTCGCGACTTCCGCGAGGACCGCCTTGGCCTGCTCGGTGTCGGTGAGGATGCGCGACATCACCTGCCCCGTCTTGGTGCGCGAGAACCACCCAAGGGGAAGGCGCTGCATGTGCGTGAACACCGCGTCGCGCAGATCGCGCGTAATGCGTTCCTGCAGCGAGGCGCCGTATTGTCCGCCCAGCCAGACGAACATGTTCTTGAGCACAATCAAGCCGAGCATCACGATGATGATGCCGCGGAGCGACGCCGCGTAGTCGCCCGGCACGATGAGTCGGCCAACGAGCGCACGCAGTAAATCGGTAAGCCACCCCTTGCCGCCAGGAATGGCGTCTGGGTTGCCGAACAGCGTATTGAGGAACGGAATCAGGAGCGAGAACGACACCGCGTCGAGGATGGCGGCGGCGACGTTCGCCCCGATGTTTCCCGCCAATCGCCACGCGTGGGGGCGCAGGAATCGCAGGAGCCGGCGGTACAGACTCAGCATTACCGCCTCGGGGTCAGGAGGCTGAGCGGCAGAATCACTTCCTCCGGCGTCACGCCGCCGTGAAGGAAGGCCCCGCGATATCGCTGCTGATACTCGCGCAACTTGGTGGGGTACACAAAAAATCCGTCGCCCACCGCGAGGAGCGTATTGGCCCCGTTACCGATGCGCGGCATACGCAGCTTGTCGGCGTCGGTAAAGAGCATCGCTTCGTCTTCTTTCTCGGCGCGAAGATCTTCGCCGAACTTGAAGCGCAGGTTGGCGGTGGCGTCACGGCGAGCCAACACGGTGACCGGCGTGTTGCAGTGAATGGATCCGTGATCGCTGGTCAGGAGCACCGGAATGTGCTTGCGCGCGGCCTCCTTGAGCACGGAGAACAACGCCGAGCGTCGGAACCACTGGAGCGTGAGTTGGCGCAGCGCGATTTCGTCGCGGGCCACTTCGTAGAGGATGGCCGACTCAGAGCGACCGTGCGTGAGCAGGTCCACAAAATTGAACACAAACGCGGTGACCCCTTCGGGGGCGATAGCGTTGGCGAGATGACGATCCAGATCGTCGGAGTCGTGCGCCGACGAAATCTTGTGGTAGCGCACCGGTGTATTGCGCCCCAGCTCCTTCATTTGCAGGTCAAGGAGTTCACGCTCGTGGGCATTGAGCGATTCGTCTTCTTTCTCGCCCCACCAATCCGGGTACCGCGCGGCGATTTCCCCAGGGAAGAGGCCGCTGAACAGTGCGTTCCGCGAGTACGGCGTGGCCGTGGGCAGCAGCGAGAAGTAGTGGGTCGTTTCGATTTCGAAGAGTGGCGCGATCAGCGGTTCGATCACTTTCCACTGGTCGAGACGCAGGCAATCCACGACGATGAACAGGGCGCGTTTTTCGCTGTCGAGCACCGGCAGCAAGAACTCGCTCACCACGTCGATAGAGAGCGGCGGCCGTTCGCCTTGCACCTGCTCGTTCACCCAGACGGGATAGTTGGACTGCATATACGCCGCAAAATCGCGGTGCATTTCGGGGTAGAGCCCGCGCAGCGACGAATACAGCCCCATTTCGCCTGCGGTGGCGAGTTCGACGTCCCACTGCGTGTATTCGGCAAAACGGTCGATCCAGCCGCGCCAGTCGAGGTCGCGCGAGCCGGCGTGCTCAAGTTCGCGGAACCGCGTCACGAACGACCGCGCGAGGGCTTGCTGGCGGATACGCGGCCCCTCGAGAATGCGGGTCACGACACTCAGCACCTGCCGCGGATTCACCGGTTTCACGAGATACTCGGCCACATCGGCGCCCAGCGCTTCGCGGAGCGTTTCGTCTTCTTCGCTCTTGGTGACCATCACGACCGGAAGGGTCGGCACCAGCTCTCGTGCCTCGCGCACCATCGCTACGCCGCGCATGCCGGGCATCTGCTCGTCGAGCAGGAGCAGGTCGAACGTGCGCCGACGAAGGAGTTCGAGGGCGTCGGAGGCGTTTCGCGCCATCTCGACCTCGTACCCCTTCTCCCGAAGGAACAGGCGGTGGGACTCGAGGAGCTCGGCCTCGTCGTCCACCCATAGGATCTGCTTTGGCGACGCGGGCATGACCTATAAAGATAACCGCCGGCGACCAACGCCGGACAAGCGATTGGCCCCGCCTCGCGGTGGACGCGGAAAACGGGTAAGATTTCGGAGTGACCGCCCCCCCTCCATACACGCTCGCCGTGCCGCCGTTTCCCTTTCGCGCCCTCACGGCTCTCGCCGGCAAGGCGCCGATGGGTGGTGCGCGGGAGTCGGCGCTGGCGATCTTGATGGCGGCACGGCTCGCCGATGGGTCGGCGGCGCCCACAGTGCTTCCAGCCGGCGCCAGACGCGTACGAGCGGACGCCGCGCGGATCTGGCTCTCGGCCCTGGCGCTCCCAGCGCCGGTGCGAGCCTCCGTGCTCAAGTTGATCGACACCTCGGCCACTGACGACCGCCACGCCGTGGCCGCGGCCGTGACAAAGGTGACTGAGGTCACGGCGACCTACCTCGACCGGCAGGCACGTTTGGAGCTCGCTCGCCTCGCCGCTCGCCTCTCGGTGTAGCTCGGAATACGGCCGCCGTCCATTGGCGCCCGAGTCGCCAATGACTACTATAGACAGCCGCCCCTCGACCCACCGCCGCCGGAGTCCCAGCCGTCGTGTTGCGCCCCACCGATATCTCACCACTTACGCGCCTCGTACAACGCGTTGACGCCGCCGCCGATGGCGCGCCGGCAGCGGACGCGTTTGGCACGGGCTTTCCGAGCGTGGACCGCATGCTCGGGGGCGGAGTACGTCGGGGCGACCTGATCGTGCTCGGCGGTGAGGTCGGGAGTGGCAAGTCGAGCTTGGCGCTGGCGATGGCCATGCGGATGGCACAGTCCGGCGTGACCGCGGCGTTTTTGACGCACGAAATGAGCGTGGAGCGCGTGATGGAGCGATCGCTCGCCATCGAAGGGCGAGCGCGCATTGATGACATTCGCGCTGGGACGCTCGACGAACTGACGCGCGCCGCCATTGGGAGTGTGGCATTCAAACTGCGCGAGCATGCACCCGTGGTGTCTCGCTTGCCGCACGGCGGCGCGGTCCCGCTCGCCGAGGAACTCCGTCGTACGCTCGACCTGCAGGTGGCATTTGTGGATCCCCTTCAGGCGCTCGCCACCGGCAACGGCGCGCAGGCCGAGGAGCTCGCCTCGTCCGTGCGCGCGCTCAAGTCGCTGGCGCAGGAACTCGATATCGCCATCGTGGTCACGTCGCACCTCGACGTGTCGTCCACCGGCCGCTCCGATCCGCGACCGACACTGGACGACTTTGGTGCGCTCGGCGCCGTGAAGCAGCACGCCGATGTCGTGCTCGGGATTTTTCGCGAAGAAATGTTTCAGCCCGGCAACGATGTGGCCGGCGCCACCGAACTGCTCGTGCTCAAGAATCGGAATGGCGGCACGGGCTATATCGACCTGTATTTTTACAAGCAGTGGTTGCGCTTTGAAGACATGCTGGATCCGGACCGCTAGGAGATCGACATGCGTTTGCTTCCCCGTTTTGGTCTCTGTTTCGCACTGCTCGCGTGTTCTCGCGTCGGCGCGGCGCAGCAGTCGCGCGCCACCGATGCGCTCACACGACTCCAGCGCGAAGTGGCGGCCACGCCGTCATCGGTGGCTGCCAACCGCGCCCTCGGCATTTGGTACTACAAGAACGAACGTTTTGATGAGTCGCGCGCGCCGTTGGAGCAGGCCCGCAAGCTCGACCCGCTCGATGGTGTGAGCGCCTTGTATGCCGGACTCGCAGCAGAACACCAGAAAGATTGGTCGTCGGCCAAGGCGGCGTACACGTCGTACATCGCCGTGGGCAAGACGAGCAAAGTGCGCAAGGACATTCGCGCGCGGTTGGTGAGCGTCGCCCGCGAAGAGGGAAAAGCGGAAGCGAAGCGAGCCCTCGCGAACGAAGCCGTGATTGCGCAGCAGCCCGGGTCGTCCACCACGATCGCCGTGCCGCCGCTGCTCTGCAGCGCCTGCGACCCGAGTATCGCGCCACTCGCGCGCGGACTCGCCGACCTGATGATCAACGACTTGAGCAAGAAGCCTGGGCTCACGCTCTTGGAGCGCGACCGGTTGCAGGCGATGTCCGACGAAATCGCGCTCTCGCAAAATGGCCGGGTGGATGCGACGACTGCCGTCCGTGCGGGACGTCTCATTCGGGCCGGACGCATTGTTCAAGGGAGCATCGTCTCGCCCAACGGGCGCGAGATCTCGCTGAACGCGAACGTCGTGGGCGCGTCTGATCGCGAGATCACGTCGGTCAATGCCAAGGCAGACGGCGTGTTGGATAACTTATTCGCCCTCGAAAAAACGCTGGTGTTTGGGGTGTTCGACGCGCTCGGCATCACACTGACGCCGCGCGAGCGTCAGGACGTGGATCGCCGCCCCACCAACTCGCTGCAGGCCTTTCTCGCCTACAGCCGCGGATTAGTAGCCGAGGATGAAGGGAAACTCGACGAAGCCGCTCGCTTCTTTGAGAACGCCCGGTCACTCGATCCCGGCTTTGGCGCGGCGTTGCAGCGTGCCCAGAGCACCGCCGCCGCCGCGCAGGCCGCGCCGCCAGCAAAGGTCGAGTCGAATCTCAAGAGTTCGAGTGAAGGTCAGATTGCGTCGGCCGCCGAGCGCGGCGTGTCGTCGGTGAGTAACTCGGCGAGCCTCGGTTCTACGCTCAACAACGTGGTCGGCGCAGTAAACCCGACGACGACCAACACGGTGAGCACCAGCACGAGCGCGGCCGCCGCTCCTCCGCCCACCACGGGGAACGCCGCCGCGGAAAAGACTGGCACCGACCAACCCGCCCCGCGCACGGGGCAGGTGACGATCATTCTGAGGAAGCCGTAGAATGATCGGTCGCGTCAACACCGTCCGCTCCCTGACCCATGGACAGCCGATCATTTCCGTCGCTCGCGCGAGTGTCGCGCTGCTGCGTGTCGCGCTGCTGCGTGTCGCGCTGCTGCGTGTCGCGCTGCTGCGTGCCGCGTTCGCGCTGTCGTTTCTTGCGGCAACGGCGCACGCGCAGAGCCTGAGCGACGCCAGCGTATTCGCAGGGCCGCAGTTTGTGAGTTACAAGTTTGGCGACGCCACCACGCAAAAAACGGTGAGCCAGCTATCGGTGCCGTTCGCGATCATCGTGCCCTTTGGCGAGAAGTTCAATCTCGATCTTTCGTCGTCGTACGCGAGTAGCGAAGTACATTTTGCTGGCAAGAAAACGAGCGCGATCAACGGCCTCACGGACGTCCAGCTTCGCGGCAACTACACGTTGGGCGACAACGTTGGCGTGCTCACGCTCGGGCTCAACCTGCCGTCGGGGATGTATAAGGTACCCGAGGGACAACAGGAGGCTGCCGGGCAGATCGGCAATGACTTCTTGGTCTATCCTGTGTCGTCGATGGGAAGCGGGCTCTCTACCACCGGTGGCATTGGCTTTGCGCAGCCGGTGGGCGACTGGAATTTTGGTTTTGGCGCGAGCTTCCGTCGTTCGACGAAGTTTGACGCCTACGTGGTGAAAACGCAGCCGTTGCGCTTCACCCCAGGCGACGAATACCGCCTGCGGCTCGGCGTCGACCGCCCCGTTGGCGATGGCCGCGTCTCGATGGGGCTCACCTATTCGCGCTACGGCAAGGATGCCGCAGACTCGACCACCTTTGCCACCGGAGACCGTGCGCTCGCACAGGCCGCGCTCTCCATTCCGCTTGGCGGCGCCGATTTCTCGATTTCCGCGTGGAATCTGTTCCGCGCCGAAGGGGAGCGCATTGGCGACAAAGCACCGTGGGAGAACGTGGCCGACGTGACAGCAGCGCTCGGATTTCAGCTGGGCGGGCTGTTTGTGCAGCCCAGCGCGGAAGGTCGGATTTGGCAGGTGGCGGGGGTACACGCCGGCACACTCGGGAATGCTGGTCTGCGCCTGCGCTTTGACCTCGCGGGGCTCAGCATCAACCCAAGTGCGACGTACACGGTCGGTCGCTTGTATTCCACGGCTGACGGATCCACGACGGACGTCACCGGCTTCCGCGCCTCGCTCCTGATTCGCTTGCACTAGGGCAGTGAACGGTTCTGTCGGCCGTTCAGTCCGCCTATATTTAGGGCTTCACCTCTCTGCCCCAGGGTTCAGAATGGCTGGCCACAGTAAATGGAAGACCATTAAGCGCGCCAAAGCCGCAACGGACAAGAAGCGCGGCGCGATGTTTACCAAACTCATTCGTGAAATCACCGTCGCCGCCAAGTTCGGCGGCGGGGACCCTGCCGGCAATCCGCGCTTGCGCACCGCCATCGACGCGGCACGTTCGCAGTCGATGCCGCGCGAGAACATTGAGCGCGCCGTCGCCAAGGGCACCGGTGATCTCGAAGGGGTCGATTACGTCGAAGTGCTGTACGAAGCCTACGGCCCGGGCGGCGTGGCGCTGATGGTGCAGGCGCTGACCGACAACCCCACGCGTACCGTCGCCGAAGTGCGCGCCAAGCTCTCGCGCCTCGGTGGGAATCTGGGTGCGGTGAACTCCGTGGCCTTCATGTTCGACCGCAAGGGGCAAATTATCGTCCTTGCCAACAGCATGGATGAAGATGCCGCCATGGAAAAAGCACTCGAGGCGGGCGCCGAAGACTTTGTGAAGGAAGACGACGCCTTTACCATCACGACAGCGCCAGCGGATCTGCACGTCGTGTACGGCGCGCTCGAGAAGGTGGGGCTCAAAGCCGAATCCGCTGAACTCTCCTGGATTCCCAAGAGCACCATTCGCGTGGAAGGCGAGACCGCCGACACATTGCTCAAGCTGATTGAAGCCATCGAAGAACTCGACGACGTGCAGAAGGTGGACGCCAACTTCGACATGGACGTCTCGGAGATGGCCGACGCGTGAGCCGCGCGCCGTGATCGTCCTCGGTATTGACCCGGGTACGGCGGTCACGGGCTACGGCGTCGTGCTCGCAGGCGGCGCGGCCGGGAGCGCGCCCGGCGCGGTGGCGGGGGCGCGGCTGATAGAGTGCGGGGTGATTCGCACGAGCGCCCAAGCGCCGTTGCATGAACGGCTCAAGGATATTCACGACGGCGTCACCGAACTCATTGCGCGGCACCAACCCGACGCGCTCGCGGTGGAAGACGTGTTTTACGCCCGCAACGTGCGCACCACCCTCGTGCTCGGCCATGCGCGCGGCGTGATTCTCTTGGCCGGCGCCACGGCGGGGTTGGCCATTCACGAGTATCCGCCATCGGTCATCAAGAAGACGGTGGTCGGCACAGGCGCCGCTACGAAGGAGCAAGTCCAGTTCATGGTCGCCAAGTTGCTGCGCCTCAAGCACGCCCCGCAGCCCGCCGACGCGGCGGACGGCGTCGCGTGCGCGCTGACCTGCGTGCTGGCGTCTGAGGGACCGCTGGCGCGTCTACGGCGCGACGCGGCCGCTCTCGCGCCGCTGCGGGCCGTGCGCCCCGCCGCTCGCCGCACTGGCGTCACGAGGAGTAAGTCATGATCGCCCGCTTGCACGGCACGCTCGTGTCCAAAGACATGGACCGGATTCAAATCCTGACTTCCGGCGGCGTGGGCTACGAACTCCACATTCCCATTGGCGTGCTCGAATCACTGCCCCGTGTTGGCGAAACGGTATCACTGCACACGGCGCTCATCGTAAAAGAAGACGGGTGGCAGCTCTATGGCTTTTCCACCCCCGAAGACCGCGCGCTGTTCTACACGTTGCGGAGTGCGAGCGGCGTGGGCCCTGCTCTCGCCCTGGGGCTCATCTCCGCACTCGGTAGCGCGCGCGTGGTGCGCGCCATTCGCGACCGCGACTTTGCCACACTGAGTGGCGTGCCGCGCGTCGGCAAGAAAACTGCCGAACGCCTGTGCGTCGAGCTCGGCGACAAAATGAAGGAGTTCGCCGCCGACGTGTCGGGTAGCGCCGCGGGCGGCACCTCAGGCCCCGACTCCGGCGCCGCCGATGCCGTGCGTGCGCTGGTGGCCCTCGGCTACAACGCCGCCGACGCCGAGAAGGCGGTGCAGAAGGCGCTCGACGGCGGGAAGCCCGGCGGGACAGCCGATGTTATTCGGGCCGCGCTGGCCGTACTGCAAAAGCGTTAGTTTACGACTGTGAGCCGCGCCGAAATTACCACCCCTGAAGTCCTCGCCGACGAATCGGTCGTCGAGCTGTCGCTGCGTCCGCAGCGACTGGCCGAATTTATTGGCCAGTCTAAGGTGAAGGACGCGCTCGACATTGCCATTCAGGCAGCAATGGGGCGGCGTGAGTCGCTCGACCACACGCTCTTTCACGGCCCGCCAGGACTCGGCAAAACCACGCTCGCTGAGTTGATGGCGCGCGAGTTGGGCGTGAACATCCGCACGACGTCAGGGCCCGCGCTCGAAAAGCCCGGCGACTTGGTGGGCACGCTCACCAACCTGCGCGCTGGCGACATTCTATTTATTGACGAAATCCACCGCCTGCGTCCGATCATCGAGGAGTTTTTATATCCGGCGATGGAGGATTACAAGATTGACATCCGCCTGAGCGACGGCCCCAACGCGCAGACGGTGACGATGGCGATTGAAAAGTTCACACTGGTGGGAGCCACAACGCGTTACGGGTTGCTGACCTCGCCAATGCGCGCGCGGTTCGGGCTCACCATGCGGTTGGACTTCTACCCCGCCAACGAGATTGAAACGATTGTCCGGCGCACCGGTGAAGTGCTGGGCGTGGAACTGCACGATGACGGCGCGCACGAAATCGCGGTGCGCTCGCGCGGCACCCCACGCATCGCCAATCGCCTGCTCCGCCGCGTGCGCGACTTTGCGCAGGTGAAGGCCGACGGTATTATCACGCTCGCCGTGGCGCGCGACGCGCTTGCGCTGCTCGACGTCGACGAGTTCGGCCTCGACGACATGGACACGCGCATCCTCCGCACCATCATCGAGAAGTTTGAGGGCGGCCCCGTGGGTGTCACGACGATTGCCGCGGCGATTGGCGAAGACCCAGACACCATCGAGGAAGTGTACGAGCCGTTTCTCGTACAGAACGGCTTGTTGCAACGCACCGCGCGTGGCCGCATGGCCAGCCCGCAGGCGTACCGACACCTCGGCTACACGCCGCCCGAGCGGGAGCAGGCGACACTGTTCTAGGGCTCTGCAGGACGGATCCACTCTCACGTGAACAGCCCCATGAACATTTCGATGGCTTTGCGCTGCACTGCGCTGTTGCTGTTGTGTGCGCTCCCCTCTGCGGAGAGCGGAGCGCAGTCACGGCGAGTCCCACTCGGAGCAGAGGTGATGGCCCCCGCCGGGCGCGTGGCCGATTCCATTCTCACCGCCGAAACGAAAGCCGGCTTTGCCGGCGTGGTGCTCGTGCGCCGGAACGGTGAAGTGTTACTACGCCGCGGCTACGGACTCGCGAATCGCGCGGCCAGCACGAAGTTCACGCCCGGCACCGTGGTGCAGATTGGCTCCAACACCAAGGACTTCACCAAAGTCGCCGTGTTGCAACTGCGCGACGCCGGCAAGCTGCGCCTTGTCGATACCATTGGCCGATTCCTCCCCAATGTGCCGGCCGACAAACGCGGTATCTCGGTGCAGCAGTTGCTCTATCATCGCGCGGGCTTTCCGATTGGCGTTGGGCCAGACTTTGAGCCAATCTCTCGCGGCGAACTGATGGCACGCGCGATGGCCACGCCGCTCAAGTTCGCGCCCGGAAGCGCTGAACAATATTCCAACACCGGCTACTCCCTGCTCGCGGCGATCATCGAGATTGTGGCGCAGCAGCCGTACGACGCCTATTTGCAAGAGCACGTCTTTACGCCGGTCGGCATGGCGAAGACCGGCTTGTTGCTCCCGCATTTTTCGCCAGCCGATCTCGCGCACGGCCTCGAGGCCGGCACCGAACTGCCCACGATGCTCGAGCGCCCGCACGCCGCCGACGGCAGTCACTGGAATCTGCGCGGCAATGGTGGCCTGCTCTCGACCGTGGACGATATGGCCGCGTTCTATGACTCGCTCTTCACCACGGAGCGCTTGCTCTCGCGCGAGATGCGCGACGAGTTCTTTCCCGACGAGCCGGTGGTGCTCGCAGGGTCAGACATGGTGAACTTTTTTCTCTACAACCGCGAGCCGCAGTCGGGACTTGTGATGGTGATGGCATCGAACGTCGCCGAGCATCCCGCGCCGAAGGTGCACCGCGCGTTGCTGGCGCAGTACAGCACGGTGCGCATGGAGGGCCCCGGGCCGCGCACGGCGCCGGACGCACCGGCCATCGCGCTCCCCGACACTCCGGTGGGGAAGCTCGCCGCGCAGTGGTTGCACGAAATGATGGCAGGAGATGTTGCGTCGCTTGGCAAGTTTCTTTCGGAAAACATGGCGCCGAATGCGCAGGACAATCGGTCGCTCGAGGACCGCGTAAAACTCGCCCTCTCGCGACGCGTGCGACTCGGCGCCTTGGTGCCGGTGGCGTTTGTGGCCAAGTCTGTCACCGTGCTCGAAGTACGCTGCCGCACCGGTGAAGGCGATCCGGCCACGCTGACGTTTGAGATGGAAGCCGCAGCGCCGTTCCGGCTGCTCGGCGTCCGGATGATTGTCGGCGAGTGACGTTCACCACCGCTGATTTTGATTTTGAACTGCCGCCCGCGCTCGTTGCGCAGCGGCCGGCAGAGCGTCGCGACGACAGCCGACTGATGGTGGTGGATCGTGCAAGCGGAGCCATTCGCCATCTCAAGTTCCGCGACATTGTCGGGCTGATTCCCGCCGGCGATATCCTCGTTCGCAATACCACGCGTGTGTTTCGCGCGCGGCTGCTTGGCACGCGCGATTCCGGCGCGCCCGCCGAAGTGTTCTTGCTGCGCCCCGTCGGCGATGATCGGTGGGAAGCCATGGTGCAGCCTGGCAACAAACTCAAGCCCGGCCGCATAGTGCACATCGCCCCCGGTTTCGATGTTGAGATGCTCGAGACCACCGATCGGCACACGCGAATCGTGCGATTAGTCACAGGCGGCAATCTGCTCGCGGCCATCGACGCACACGGCCATATCCCGCTTCCGCCGTATATCGAGCGCGGCGATGCCGAAACCGACGCCGAGCGGTACCAGACCGTTTACGCCGACCAGCGCGGCTCCGTGGCGGCGCCGACGGCCGGCCTGCACTTCACGCCTGAGGTGCTGTCGGCGCTTACGGCAAAGGGTGTCGACTGCGCGGATGTGTTGTTGCACGTGGGCGCCGGCACCTTCCGGCCGGTTGAGGTAGAAGATCCCGCGCAGCACATCATGCACGAAGAGTGGTACCGTGTGACCCCAGAGGCTGCCGCCGCGGTAAACGCCACGCGTGCGCGCGGCGGAGCCGTGTGGGCGGTCGGCACGACCACCGCGCGCACGCTCGAGAGCGTCGTGGATGCGTCGGGCAAGATCGTCGCAGGCGAAGGCGAGACGCGCATCTTCATCCGGCCGCCGCACGCAATGCGCGGCATTGACCACCTGCTCACCAACTTCCATCTCCCCCGCTCCACCCTACTTATGCTCGTCTCGGCCGTGGCCGGCGTGGAACTCACGCGCGAGGCCTACGCCGTAGCGGTGCGCGAGGGATACCGTTTCTATTCGTATGGCGACGCCATGCTCGTGATTTGAGCACCGGCGCCACAGGGCACGGCCGGGTGCTGGCAGAAGCCCGACCGATCCCATAGCGCCTTTCGACATTCTCATGACTTTTTCGTTCGACATTCAACACACCGCCGGCCGCGCCCGCGCCGGAGTTCTCCACACGCCTCGCGGCGCGGTGGAGACGCCGGTGTTTATGCCGGTGGGAACGCTCGCCACGGTCAAGGCGCTCGACCCCGACGAACTGCGCACCATGCACGCGCAGATTATTCTCGCGAATGCCTATCACCTGCACCTTCGGCCCGGCGACGATCTCGTGCGCCGACTCGGCGGCGTGCACCGTTTTTCTGCATGGGACGGCCCGATTCTCACCGACTCGGGCGGCTTTCAGGTGTTCTCGCTGGCCGCGCTCAATGCGGTCACAGAAGACGGAGTGAGCTTCAAATCACATATCGACGGCTCGGCGCGGCACTTCACCCCCGAGTCGGTGATGCAGATTGAGACCAACCTCGGCGCCGACATCGTGATGCAGTTCGATCACGTGATTCCAGGGAAGAGCGAACACTCGGCGAGCCTCGACGCCAGCGAACGCAGCCTCCGGTGGCTCGAGCGCTGCCGAGTGGAGTTCGACCGCCTGCATCTGGACCCGAACGCCCCGCGACAAACGCTCTTTCCGATTGTGCAGGGTGGGATTCATGCCGATCTACGGCGCGCGGCGGCCACGTCGATTGCGTCCGCTGGTCCGTGGGACGGCATCGCCATTGGCGGGCTCTCGGTGGGCGAAGAGAAGCCTGCGATGTACGAGATGATTGAGGTGTGCGACGACGCGATTCCCCGCGACCGCCCGCGCTACCTGATGGGCGTGGGCTTTCCCGAAGATCTCGTGGAAGGCGTGGCCCGCGGCGTTGACCTATTCGACTGCGTGGCACCCACCCGCATGGGGCGCAACGGTGCGGCGTTCACCGCTGACGGGCGCATCAACATGAAGAATGCCCGGTTCCGCGAGGACGCAGGCCCGCTCGACGCCGAATGCGGCTGCACCGCCTGTCGCCGCTACTCCCGCGCCTATATTCGGCACCTCGTGGCCACGGAAGAGATCCTCGGCCTGCGCCTTCTGAGCCTGCACAATGTACATTTCCTCATCGCCCTGATGCGCCGTGCCCGAGAGGCAATTCGCACCGGGACATTCGACACGTGGAGCCGCGACTGGCTCGAACGCTACCACTCCAAAGCCGACTGACCATGCACGCTTTTCTCCCGATCTTCGCTCAGGCCGCAGCCGCTCAGGCTGGCAATAACGGCATGTACGTGATGCTCGTCCAGTTCGGGGCGATCTTCGCGATCTTTTACTTCTTGATGATCCGCCCGCAGCAGAAGCAGCGCAAACAGCACGAAGCCGCGCTGCTCGGCCTGCATAAGGGTGATGAGATTGTCACCGCCGGCGGACTCGTGGGCGAAGTGGTGCACATCAAGGAAGGAATGAAGGACGGTAACTCCGCCAAAACGCTGGATGACCGCATCACCATCCGGACCGGTGAGTCGAAGGTCATTGTCGAGCGCGGCCGCATTGCCAAAGTGCTCGGCTCCAACCCGAGCGAAGCGAAAGACTGATGCCGTTGCTTGGCATTCGTGTCCTCGGCGATCCCGTGCTCCGCGAGGAGACGGTGCTCGTGGACGCCATCACGCCCGAGTTGCAGGCGTTGATCGACAATATGTTCGAGACGATGCACGCGGCACGCGGCGTGGGACTCGCCGCGCCGCAGGTGGGGCGCACGGAGCGCGTGGCGGTGATTGAGGTGGATGGCCAGCCGCACGTGCTGATCAACCCCGAGATCATCGAACGCGAAGGCACCCTCAAGTGGGAAGAAGGGTGCCTGTCGATTCCCGAGATTTACGGCGACGTCACGCGCAGCAAGCGTGTGGTAGTGCGTGCGATGAATCGCGACGGCCACACCGTCGAGATTGAAGGGACGGAACTCCTCGGCGTGTGCATGCAGCATGAGATCGATCACTTGCACGGCAAGCTGTTCATTGATCACCTGAGCTTTCTCAAGCGGCAAAAGGTGATGGCGCTGTGGGACGCCGAGAAGGATCAGTATCCGAACTTCGTGCGCGATATTTCGAAAGAAGTGCACGATGACGACGACCCCGCGCACGACGACGAGCGGCTCTAGCGTGCGCATCGCCTTCTTCGGTACTCCCGAGTTCGCGACGGCCGCGCTCCGCGCGCTGATCGGCGAGGGGCACGACGTGGTGGTGGTGGTCACGCAGCCCGATCGTCCACGCGGACGCTCGCGCTCGCAACTCGAGCCGTCGCCCGTCAAGCAGATTGCGCTCGAAGAAGGGATCCCCGTGCTGCAGCCCGAGCGCCCGCGCGGGGCTGAGTTTGTAGAAGCCCTGCGCGCCGCCGAGCCCGACGTGAGCGTCGTGGTGGCCTATGGTCATATTCTGCCGCGCGAGGTGATTGATCTGCCGCCGTTTGGCACGTTCAACATTCACGCGTCGTTGCTCCCGCACTATCGCGGCGCCGCGCCCATTCAAGCGGCGGTGCGCGACGGCTGCGCGGTGAGCGGCGTGTCGGTGCAGCGGATGGTGGAGCGGCTCGATGCTGGGCCGGTGGTGCTCGCGCTTACCACACCGATCGCGCCCGAGGAAACAGCCGGCGAGTTACAACTGCGTCTCTCCGAACTTGGCGCGGCGGCGATTGTCGAGGCGCTGGTGTTGATCAGCGTAGGGCAGTCTACCGAAACGCCGCAGGACGAAGCGGCCGCCACATACTCGCCGAAGATTGAACGCGAGCACGCGCGCATTCACTGGGACTTGCCGGCGAATGCCGTGCAGGCGGCGATCCGTGCGTACGACCCCAAGCCTGGCGCGTGGACGACGCTGGGAGCGCTCGAAGTGCGCTGCTATGGGGCGAAGGTGCTTGAAGCGCTCTCGGGGGCTCCTGGGACGGTGCTGGAGGCCGACGGCGAGGGAATTGTGGTAGCGTGTGGAGCCGGCGCGGTGCGGATTAGTGATGTGCATCCGGCAGGGCGGAAGCGGCTTGCGGCGGCGGAGTGGGCGCGGGGGCGGGGGGTGGCGGTTGGGGAAATGCTGGTGTAGCGCTACGGCGCCAGAGCGTTGGCGCAAGTCCGTCATCACGCATAGCAAAACGGGCCGCCCAATGGGGCGGCCCGTTTTGCTATGCGGTGGTACTGCGGTCGCTAAGGAGTGATCGCGAAACTTCGCGTCACAGAGACTGAGGTGCTAACAGGGTATGGGCCTGTCACCGTCGTCGATGCGGTCACCTTCACGTTAGCCGATCCCGCCGCGCCTGCCCACGTCAGAACAAGGGTGGAGGTACCGTCAGCTCCCGTTTCGGCGCCGGTGGCGGGACTCGCCGGACTCGCAATCTGACCCGACAACGTCCAGACGATGGTGGCGCCAGAAATGAGATTTCCATTCGCATCCTTGAGCGTCGCCGTGACAGATGTCGTTGAGTCCTTTCGGAGCAATGTGGGCAGACTCAAGCTGAGAGCGACCGCCTGACCAGGGTACACTCGCGCGCGGAACTCCACGTCACCAATCCCCGCGGCCGTCGCAATCATTCGCTTGGCGACCGAACTCGGCGGAATCGCATTACCGGAGTTCGAGCGGAGCAACCACCTATTTTTTGCGTACCCGAGATTGTCCGTGGTCACCACAGAGTTCACGGACTTGCCGTCGGTGGCATCGCCCGCCTGCGGCGCCCACGTGACGGTCGTCCCTTGAATACCAGTATTCGTCGACGGATCATACACCTGCACGACCAACGTATCTGACAGTGTCGTGCCCGTGGTATCCAGCTGAGTGCCAGCCGGCTGTCCCGTAGTCGTGCCACGGATAAAGCGAATCCGCGGCTGCGGACGCGCACTCGCCGTGAAGGCGATGGAGCCAAGCGACGGGGCATCCTCGAGCGAAGCGAACACCGTATCCGTCAGCACGGATGACGTCAGATTTCCGCCGAGTGTCCAGAGCACCGACGCATTACCCGTGGCATCGGTGGTAGCCGGAGACGGCGCAACATAGCCGTCAGCGTTTCCAGCACCCTGCGTCCACTTGATCTGGGCGCCGGCCACCGGACTGCCGGCCGCATCCGTGACGTTCACAATGAGCGGCTGGACGAGCACGTTGCTTGAGCGGCCGATTTGACCATTGCCGCTCACGACTCGGATTCTCGACGGAAAGCCAGCAGGAATCGCGCTGATCGTCACCGGGGTAAGTCCAGACACCGTGGCGGTAAGCGTTTGCACACCAAAGTTCGATCCAAGCGTCCATGCAGTCGTGGCAACGCCAGTCCCGTCAGTCACCGCGCTTTCGGGCAACACCGATCCGCCGCCGTTCTGCGCAGCGATGGCAAACCCGACACTGACGCCAACGACACCATTTCCCAAGGCGTCACTGACCCGCACGCTAATCGGCGTCGGGAGTTTCGCGCCCGGAATGGCCGACTGACGATCACCACCGATCACCGATAGATTCGCGGGGCCTCCGGCGACGGCACTCGCAGAGATAACAACGCTATCTAGAATCGCCTTTGTGGTCAGAATGGCGGTGAGCTGATTGGCACCAGGGGAGGCCCCGAGCGTCCACAGCGTCACCGCATTGCCAACACTGTCGGACTGAGCCGTGGGAGCCGACACACGTCCTCCGCCCACGCGCACCGCGAATGTGACCGTCGCGCCTCTGACGCCGATGCCATTCGCATCCAACACCCGAACGGTTACCGGCGTCGGCAAGGCAGACGACACCGCGCCCGTCTGGCTATTTCCATTGAGCAGCAGCAACCGCACCGCAAGATCCGCGTTTTTCACCTGCGATGGGCCGGTCGTCGAGTGATCGATACAACCCAAAGCGGCAAAGACGCCGAGTGCGGCGACTATCCGGAATCCCTTCGCGGCAAGATGGCTACGATGCATCACGAACTCCTGAATTCAACGATTACCCCGCCCTGTACCATCGAGTCGCAGGTAGCGTCAGCGACGGGCCGCGGGGGGCAGCACTTAAGGATTCTCCATCGTTTGACGTGCGAACGCCAGTTGGGGTCACATTCGGAGACCCCGGGAGCGCTTCGCCAGCTGCCAGAATGGTCTATACGGGTCGCCGGAGGGCCCCCGGCATCGCTATCTTCAGTCCAGCCACTACTTATATAAATAATGCCTTCGCCGTCCACCCGCTTTCAAGTCACCGACGCCCGTGTCGTCGCCGCCGGCATTCTTGCCGACCTGCGGCAGCATATGGTGCTCGACGCGTCCTTTGACCAGCGGGTCAGCGCCCTGGACCCGCGCGACCGACGCTGGACCCAAGAACTGGTGTACGGCACCCTCCGGCGGCGCGGCTGGCTCGACCTGCTACTCAACAACCGGATCAAGGGCGGCATGGCACGTTTGGACGCCGACCTCACCGACCTCCTGCGACTGGGCGCCTACCAGCTCCTTTATATGGGAAGCGTTCCGGCCTACGCGGCGATCGCCCAAACCGTGGAACAGGCCAAGGAGCGGCATGGCATTGGGGCCAGCAAACTCGTGAACGCGGTGCTGCGGCGCCTCGACCGCGAGCGCGACGAACCGACTCCCGCGCTCCCCGTCGATCCGCTCGAAGCACTCGCGCTTACCCATTCGCATCCGCGCTGGCTCATTGCGCGCTGGGCGGCCCGTTGGGGCGCCGAGTCCACGCAGGCACTGCTCGACGCGAACAACGCCGAGCCGCCAACAGTTGTGCGCCCCATGCACGTCGTGCGCGAACAGCTCGAGGCGATACTCGAAGCCGCCGGCGTCACCACCACCGACTCACCGCTGCTGACCGATTCGCTCGTGCTTCCCGGGGGCACCGCGCTCCGCGAACTGGGCGCATTTCAGCAGGGACAGTTCTTTGTGCAGGATCCGGCCGCCACGCTCGTCACCGAGTACGCGGCCATCCCAGCAGGCGCGACCGTGGCCGACCTCTGCTCTGCGCCAGGCGGAAAGTCGGTGGAACTCTCGCGACGGGCGAGCGCCGTGTTCAGCGCCGACCTTTCCGTGAGTCGCCTGCAGCGCCTGCGCGAAACCATTGTGCGGCTCGACCTCACCAACGTCTTCCCCGTCGCCTGCGACGCGCGCCACCCCGCCTTTGCGCCGGTGGACGCGGTGCTCGTCGACGCCCCATGCACCGGCACCGGCACCTTCCGCCGGCATCCGGACGCCCGCTGGCGCCTCAAAGTGAGCGACCTCGCCGTGATGGCCGCAGCGCAACGCTCCATTCTGCGCGCGGCAGCATCGCTCGTAACACCGGGCGGCCTGCTGGTGTACAGCACCTGCTCGCTCGAAATCGAGGAGAACGACGCGCAAGTTGAACTGTTCCTCGGCGAGCATCCGGAGTTCACCCTCGAACCACCACCCGCGAATGCCGTACCGGCCACCGTGCTCGATGCCGGACGCCTGCGCGTGCTACCACAACTCCACGGAACGGATGGCGCCTTTGCCGCCCGCCTGCGTCGCGCCTCGAACTAACGCCTCTCACCTCTCGCACACCGCCCGATGAGCTCCGCTGCCAAAGTTCGCATCGCACCATCGTTGCTCTCCGCCGATTTCGGCCGCCTCAAAGCCGGCCTCGCTATGCTCGAGGCCGGCGGCGCCGACTGGCTCCACGTAGACGTGATGGACGGCGTCTTCGTGCCGAATCTCACATTCGGCGCGAAAATGATTGAAACTTGCCGCGCGCTCACGACGCTGCCGCTCGATGTCCATCTGATGGTGGTCGAACCAGAGAAGTACTTCGACAGCTTTGCCAAAGCGGGTGCGGCGATGCTCACCATTCACGTAGAAACGGCACCGCACCTTCACCGTCAGTTGATGCGGATTAAAGAACTCGGATGCGGCGCGGGCGCGGTGATCAATCCGGCCACGCCAGTGGAATCACTACGCGATGTCGCCGCCGATCTCGATCTCCTGCTCGTCATGAGCGTGAACCCGGGCTTTGGCGGTCAGAAGTTCATCCCAGGCAGTGTGGAAAAAATCAAGCGCGCACGTGCGCTGCTCGATTCCGCTGGGAGCCGCGCGCTCCTCGAAGTAGACGGCGGCATCACACGCGACACCATCGCCGCCTGCTGGCGCGCCGGCGCCGATACCTTCGTCGCGGGCACCGCAGTGTTCTCGGCCAAAGATCCGGCCGCAGAAATCGCCGCCTTACGCGCGTGCTGCGCGGAGACGGTATGAACAACAAAGGCCAATGGCTGATGGTGGCTGGCATTGTGGCCATTCTCGGCCTCGGGCTCGCCGCCGCGACCTATCTCTTCGGCGACGAAGTGCGCCCCGTCGAAGCGGGCGCCAAAGCACCGGACTTCAAAGCCGTCACCGTCTTGAGCGGCCCAGCGCAACCACGAGGAATCGCCAACTACAAGGGCGAAGTCGTGCTACTCAACGTGTGGGCGACGTGGTGCGAACCGTGCCGTCGTGAAATGCCGAGCATGCAAGTGCTCAACGACGCACTTGGACCGAAGGGATTGAAGATTGTGGCCGTGAGCATCGACAACCCCGGCATGGAACAGCCGATTCGCGACTTCGCCAAGCAGCTCGGACTCACCTTCGATTTGCTCTACGATCAGACTGGCGATATTCAGACCGTGTATCAAACGACTGGTGTTCCCGAGACCTTCGTGATTGGGCGCGACGGCGTGATTCGCAAACGGCAACTCGCCGCCACCGACTGGGCCGCCGAACCGCAGCAGGCGCTCATTCGGCAACTGCTCAGCGAACCGCGCCCGTAGCGGCGCCCGCCGCTTCACATCCGTATGCGCGTCCTCGGCATCGAAAGTTCCTGCGACGAAACCTCCGCCGCCGTTGTACACGGCAGCGGTGATAACGCGCGCCTCGAGTCGCTGACGATTCTCTCGCAGGACGTGCACACCATCTTCGGCGGCGTGGTGCCGGAAATCGCGTCGCGGGCGCATCTCACCGCCATTGCTCCGGTGGTGCGCCACGCGCTCGAGCAGGCCGGCGCCGAGTGGAGCACGATCGACGCGATTGCGGTCACGCACGCGCCGGGGCTTGTGGGTGCATTGTTGGTGGGCGTGAGCTACGCCAAAGCACTGGCCGCCGCGCGCGGCATTCCCGTGCTCGGCGTGCATCACCTCGAAGGGCATCTGTTTGCGACCGCGCTCGACGACCCGCTGGCTGCGCCGCCATTCACGGCGCTCCTCGTGAGCGGTGGGCACACGATGCTGCTCGACGTGCCCGCGTGGGGCGAATATCAACTCCTCGGCTCCACCCGCGACGACGCCGCCGGCGAAGCCTTCGACAAAGTCGCCAAGTTGCTCGGCCTGCCGTACCCCGGCGGTCGGCACGTAGAGGCGCTGGCGCTGCGCGGCGAGGCCAAACGTCATCGCTTTGCGCGCCCCATGCTCAATGGGGGCCAGCGCCCCGGCGACCCCGACTACTACGATGTGTCCTTTAGCGGACTCAAGACCGCTCTGCTCCATGCGGTGCGCGCCGCCGAAGCCGCGGGCACGCTGGCCGACGACGCGCCGCACTTGGCGCGTGGCTTTCAGGATGCACTCATCGACACGCTCACTGCAAAAACAGTGCGCGCCGCCACGGCCTTTGGCCGCACGCGGATTGTGCTCGGCGGCGGCGTGGCATGTAATCGTGCGCTCAGCGTAGCGCTCACGGAGAAGGCACGCACCACCCTTGGCGCGAGCGCGACTGTGCACACGCCGTCACCGAGGCTGGCGACCGACAATGCCGCCATGATTGCCCGCGCCGGGTTGTTTCGGCTGGAGCGCGGGGAACGCTCGGACTACAATCTCAACGCCTACGCCTCGCTCCCGATTCCCGGGCTTATCGCGCTTGGCGGCGCGACCCCCTAAGATTCCTCCATGCCATTCTATCCGTTGCTCTCCGTCACGGTCCACCGATTCGAAGTGCAGATCGGTTCACTGCCTCCGCTCACCGGCTTTGGACTGGCGATGCTCATGGCCTTTCTGATCGGGCAGATCGTCGGAACTGCTGAGCTGACCCGCCGTGGCCATACCGTGGAGGCAGAGGCGTTCGGTGACTTCACCGTGGCGGCGGTGGTCGGCGGCCTGCTCGGAGCGAAGCTCTACTATTCGATCCTCTTTCACGAGACGCTGTTTTCGCGCGGCGGCTTTGTGTTCTGGGGCGGCCTCGTGGGCGGTATCCTCGGCACCTTTGCCGTGATCAAATGGAAGAAGCTGACGTTCACGCGCGTCAGCGATGCGACGGCCATCGGACTCGCCGCGGCGTATGCCGTGGGACGCAGCGGATGTTGGGCCGTGGGCGACGACTATGGCCGCCCGTGGAATGGCTTTCTCGCGGTGAAGTTTCCTGAAGGCGCCCCGCCGTCGACGGTCGCGAACCTCACGCAGCAGTTCGGCGTGAAGGCTTTGGAAGGACAACCGCTGTCCGACGTGGTCGCGGTGTACCCCACGCAGTTGTTTGAAGTGGCGATGGGACTCGTGATGTTTGCCGTGCTCTGGCGCTTTCGCGCTCACAAGCACGCGGCCGGCTGGCTCTTCGGCATGTACTGCGTGCTGGCTGGGCTCGAGCGGTTTACCGTGGAGTTTTTCCGCGCCAAGGACGACCACTTTTTTGGTCCGCTCACAATGGCGCAGGTGATCGCGCTGCTGTTCGCCACCGGCGGACTCGTGTGGATGGCAGTGCGGCGCGCGCCGGCGGCCCAGCAGGCCTAGTCCAGCGCGAACAGGGCGCAACGAACAGGGCGAAGCGCGGTGCGCTTCGCCCTGTTCGTGTTTTCGGATGCTAGCGTGGCCGAGCGACTATCTGGAGCGCGTCGGATCGTTGGAGTCGGCGGCCACCGCGCTCGTCGCGGCCTCGAGGGTCGCCACGCGGTCCTGCAACCGGGTGGCCGTGGCCTGCAGTTCGGCGAGGCGCGCCGCGAGTTCCGGCGGAATCGGCGCGGCACTATGCGAATCGGCAGCCGCCTCCACGACATCGTCTGCAGCATCCGACGGGACAAAGGTCTTCCAGAGCGCGAACAACAGCAGCGCAATCAAGATGCCCTGTGCCACGAGCGTTTCGACGGTCGGATAAATACCGAGCATGTCGATCGTCGGAAAGCCGGAAATCCAGGTCTGGTTGATCGCGTTGCCTTCCTGCAGCTCCTTGATCCCCTTCCCCGCAAAGACCAACGCCATGTAGTAGAGCAGGCCGCTCGTCACCGCAAAGAACGGACGGAGCGGCACCTTCACGCCAAAACGATAGAACAGAATGAAGATCACCGTCAGCGCCGCGAAGCCGCAGAGGAGCCCCACGCTCACCGGCATCAACACGTTTGAGGAGCGGGTGAATAACGCCTGATAGAACAGCGCGGTCTCCGCCCCCTCGCGAAATACGGCAAGGAATGCCACAAACGCGAGCGCCGAACTGCCGCCCTTGGAGAGCGCTGTATTCACTTTGTCGCGAATGAACTTCTGCCAGTTGGCGCCTTCCACCTTGGAGAGGAGCCAATAGCTCACCGAGAAGAGCACGACGACCGCCACGAGCATGGTGGCGCCTTCAATAATCTCTTGGCTCGCCGGCGCAGCGCTGAGCACCGTGCGGAGCACGACGGCGAGGAGCACGCTCGCCGCCAAACCCGCAATAGACCCCATCCAGATTTCACGGAGGCGTTTGCGGTTGCCCGTCTTGATGAGAAACGCCACCACCGCGCCGATCACGAGAATCGCTTCGAAGCCTTCGCGCACAATGATGATGAACGATTCGACGAACACGCCCCACCACGTTCTGGTCGGTGACGAGAGCTCGACAATACGCGGCATGCCTTGTTCCACCAGCGCGCGCTGCGCGGCCGCCGTCGCAAGATCGCCCGTTTTCACCGCGCCCTTGAAATCGGCAAAATGCCGTTCCATGGTGGCCACGAAACTCGGATCGCGCATGCGCGCCGGTCCTTCGAGCGGCTCAAAGGCGATGTACGCATCGAATGCCTTGTCTCCCGCCTCGGCGGCACGGCCATTGCGCGCTGCGGAGAGTGCGTCGTCGAGCAGGCGAATCGTCGTACGCGCGGCATCACGCGAGTCGGGCTGGCCATTGCCGGCCGCGGCGGTCTGCGCCTGACGCACCGTGACATCGGCGCGCATCGCGGCAATCAGCGCGGCCACATCCGTGGGCGCGAGCGACGCACCGTCGCTCACGCCTACCGCTGGGTCGCCAGCGGCAATCGACGCGGCGATGTCGTCGTCACTGCGCTCGGCTTGCCACGAAAAATCGAGGGCTTCTGGTGCCGCCGCGGTGCCGCAGCGCGCGCAACGCGCCTTGAGTAGCGCCGCGCCATGTCGACGCGCACTGTCGTCGGCGCGCAGGCTCGTGATGTAGCGAACCGCTGCCCAACGCTCGTCCGAGGAGAGCAGCGAAGACCAACTCACCATCCGCGTGTTAACAATGCCCACCGTCACCACGCGATAGGCAAACGCCGGCGTAACACCATGCATCGTGGCGCTGGTGCCGATCGCGGCAGGAACAGTATTCAGTTCCTTGGCTTTCGGCCCATCGCCCGCACCGGTGGGTCCATGGCATTCAATACAATGCTGTTCGAAGATCGCGCGGCCACGAGCAATGTCGACCGTGGTCGTCGGTAACTCGAGCGCACCGTCGGTGCCCAGCGCGACCGTCAGTTTCTTGGAGAGGGCCACCAGCTGCGACGGCTTTTCGTGACGTGCTGCGGCGGTGGCCAAGGAATCGAGCAATAGTCGGATGGCGTCGGCGTTCGGCGCAGTCAGGCGCTTGGCCACGTCCTGCGCGTCGCGTAAAAATCCGGTGGCTTCTTCAAGCTCCGTGCTGGAGATGAGTCGGCCGGCCGCGTCGATGCCCTTGGCGTACTCCTCAACGGCAACACCAACGATCGACGACAACCGCTTGGCCGGCGGCTCCTGAGAGCCCTCCGACCGAGGCGCGGCGCCAACCAATCCGAGCGCAAAAAGCCCGTTGAGAATCGTTCTCAATAGCATATACTAGTAAGCTAGTCGGCTACTTCAGCGCCGCGCTACTAGGGGGCACCGCCGGCGCCACACTGAACCGCGCCGGCAGCGTTCCGCCGAGCGCGGGGGGCCTTTATTGGCCGCTGAGCACCACGACGGCGCCGGCTGTTGTGTCGGTGTGGCTAAGAGTCAGCAGGATGCGGGTCACCCCCAGTTCGGCCGCGCGCGCCTCAGCGCGACCGGTCAGCCGCAGCCACGGACCATGCCCCTCACGTGGCACCACCTCGGCCTCTCGCCAGCCGATCAGCCGAGCATCATCGCTCCCTGAGAGGGCCTTGAATACCGCTTCTTTGGCCGCCAGCCGAGCCGCGAGGTGCATGGCCGGACGAGCGCGCCCCGTGGCGTAGGCCACTTCGTCGTCGGAGAAGAGACGCTTGAGCGCGCGCTCCCCCTTATTGGCGAGCAAGCGCTCCACGCGCGCAATCTCTACGAGGTCGAATCCCAGTCCGATGATCACCGGCCGTCCCTCGTGACGAAGAGTTTGAGGCGCTGCACCTTCCCAGCACTTCGCGCAACGACCAGATAGACGCCGTTCGGAAGCGACGAAGCGGCGAGATCCCATTTCACGTTGCCGTCCTGCGTCACCTGGGAGCGCCACACCAGGCGCCCCGTGATGTCATACGCATGCAGATCACCCGTTGCGCCCGGGAAGGGCCACTGAAAATAGACCGCGCTGCGTTTGACCGGGTTTTCAGAGGGCAAGAACGGAAGACTCGTGGCGGCCGGTGCGAGCTGCACGGCGCCGTGTGCCACCGTGGTGATTTCATCGAGCCACCACTGCAAGGCAATCGGCGTAAAGCGCCACTGGATTTTGCGCCCCTTCACACCGCCGACGGTCACTTGTTCGGGATAATAGAGCGGCCCAAAACCCTGCATACGCGCGACGAGCGAGAACGTGGTGCCGCCGTCGGTGGACATTTCCACCAGCCCAGCCGGAGCCTCATCAAAGCCACTGCCGTTGTAGCGCGTCCAGAAGATGAGCGACACCGTGTCCACGGTCGCCGGCACCGTATACACCGGCGATTTGAGTTCACCTCGACCAGGGGTGCGCCATGAATACTTACCGGCCATGGTGAAAGTGGAATCGCGCACAAACGACGTGGCGGTCCACCCCGTATCGCTCACTTCGGCACCGCCATACCCAAGCGCGGTGAACGCTGCCGACTGGCCGGACGCACTGACTGTCACGTGCGCGGGACGCGCACTGCTGCCGGCAATGAGCCGTCGGAAATACCGCGCCCCCGACGTGCTGTCCACGCGAAACGCGAGCGGCGTCGGCGCGCTGAGCGTGACGTTGGCGACCGCTGCCTTGGGCACGGTGACGCGAATGTCGGGCGAGAGCGATTCGAGCCGCAACGCGCGCGGGCGCTGCGCCGTGCTCGGGCTTGCATACACCGACGGGTCGCCCGCGCTCTCAATCAGATCGAGCGCAAAGGGTAGGTTGTCGTCGAACAAGGTGCGCAGTTGCGTGGTGTCGGCCGGAAATTCAAATCCGTAGTAGCCCGCCACGTTGTAGCCACTCGAGAGTTCCGTGGTGAACGAGAGGGCACCAAAGGTGGCCGACGCCCAATCATTGTATTCGCCATTCGTCGTGTACAGCGTCCACGCTTCCGAGGGCGAATAGAACGTGCGCATCGAACCCTGCAGGCGATCCTTGACGGCGGGGTGCGCGTTGGTGCCGGCGAGCGTCTGATACGCCGGCAGGTCGGCCGGCACTTCGCCGTACACGGCGCCTGGCGGGAACATCAACAAACCCGCGTAGGTGTGATAGCTCATCGAAACCACCGGCGGATGCGCCGTATGGAACGCCTCGATGTTGCGCGTCTCAATCTCGCTCGCTGGCGACGGTCCACGAAAAATTTCTGAGCCGGGATCGTTAGACGACCCGACGTTGTCGAGCCCCCAACTGGCGCGGTGATTGCGGTTCATATCCACACCGACGGCACCACCGGCCTGCGGCGAGCGCGTTTTGCGCCAGAGACGATCGGCCGTGAAGGTGTACTGGTAGCCGTCGGGATTGGCCACCGGAATAATCCAGATGTCGCGCGTCTGCAGCAGCGAGTCCACGCGCGCATTGCTCGCGGTCGCGAGATAGGTGATGAGCCGGAGCGCCGTTTCCGTCGCGCCCCACTCGCGCGCGTGATAGGTCGCCACAAAAATCACATTCGGCCGCGACGGGCTGTCGCCCTTCGGGCCAATCTTTACGGCGAGCATCGGCCGTTTCTCGTAACTCAGGCCCAGCGTGTCCACGCTGACGCGCGAGTTCACGCGTGCGAGCGAATCAATGAACGCCCGCACGCCGCGCGAGGCGTCGTCGTAGTCGCGAAATGGCGCCGCGCTAACCGCGCTCGGTGCCAAAGCATTGAGACTGCGGACTTCGGCACCCTGCCACCCAAGGCCGGCGAGTCGCGCGCGTTCGCGCGCATCTACCACGACCAATGCGTCGCCACGATCCACACCCACCACGTCAAACCCGCGCGCCTGGAGCGACTCCGCTCGCACACTCGGCACACGCAGCGTCACGTGCTGCGCGCTGAGCGGTGCCGCGAGCAACGACGAGCATGCCCCCACGGCGAACAGTGCGACACCGATCGCGCGGCTCGCCGCCCCCGAACGCGCCGCCGATTCCCGCCCTTCGAGCACCTCGGCCAGCATGCCGTCGGTTGCGGTGAATAGCGTCTGAACCGCGGCCGTCCACTGCGGCCAGCAGCTGGCGCGCCCGGCTTCGCTGCTGGCCGCGCGCACTTCTGCTGCGGCGGCACGCAGTTGCTCCAGTGCGGCAAACGTGGGCGCCGCCGCATCGTGCAGGCGTGCCAGCGCCGCGCGCCGATCAGGCTCCGACTTCGGTTCTCGCGCCAGCGCCAGTTCCGTCAGGGCGCCATTGAGCGCGGTGCGTAGTCGCGTCGCGTCAAATGCGGCGATGCGCCCTTCCGCTCCGCTCACTCTGGAGGCCGACACCCGCGCCGCCAACAACGGCGCAAACAAGACGCGCTGCTCCATCGTGCCAAGCGCAGCACGCGTGGCGAAAACGCGCAACGCACGCGTGAACTCCGGGAGCCCCAGCGTGATGGTCTCAGGCATCGCGCGCCCCGTAGCGGTAATCACCCTCGAGTTCGCGCTGGCAGATGGCCGCACGCTGGCCGGTGCGCGCCTCAAAACGCGCCACAAAATCCGGCAACCGTTCGGAGGTAAAGTTCGCGCGCGGCACACCGAGCACGGCAATCGCCGCCTCAATCGCCGCCGGCTCCCCTTCCACCTCGATCAGCACGTCCATCCGCGGATACCACTCCATGCGCACCGTCGCACCACACACGGTGTACTGCGCAATCTCGCGATCGATTTCACGAATCACCTCGTAGCCGAGCCGTTCGAGCATCATAGCGAGCACGTCACCGTCGCCGGCGGAGGTGGAAATTTCTTCGCGCACCTTGTAGCCATCGGCATAGGTCGTGGGGCCTTTCCAGTCGAGCATCGCCTCGCCGGATCCCTTGCCGTCGTACACGCGCAGGCGGAGCACTTCGTCACGCGCGATGAGCGCGCGCGCCACGGTGTCGTAGCGTCGGTCGCGCAGGCGCCCTTCATATACGAGCTCGGCGCCCGCAGCAGCAAGGGAACGCTGGACTGCGTGAGGATCGTCTGCAACGCCCTTCAGTTCAACTTCACGCATCGTTGAGGATTGCGGCCATTACCGCAGCAGTGTCGGAAAGATCAGCAAACACGGCGGTCGGGCGACAGGCGGCAAGCGCCGGCACATCAAACGACCCCGTGGCGACGGCGATCGTGCGGGCGCCAATCGGCTGCGCGCACGCCACATCGCTCGGCGTATCGCCAATCACGATCACCGCACCACCAGGGACAGCGCGACCGAGTCGTGCGCTCGCGCGCGCCTGCGCAATGGCGGGGAGCTCATGCCGCACCTCGTGATCGCTCCCGAACGCGCCCACTTGAAAGCGCCCGATGTCGATACCCACGCGACGCAATTTCTGCTCCGCGCCCGAGGCCACATTACCAGTGAGCAGGCCCAGCATCACGCCATCGTGAGATTCCACTTCATTCAGAATGGCTTCTACGCCAGGAAGGAGCATGGACTGGTGATCGGCGCCCGAAAGCTCCACGGCGAGTTCCGTCAAATAGCGATCGAGCACTTCGTCCATGCGAGCATCGACGTCGGCTTCGAGAATACCCGCGTCGCGCATGGACTCGCGCACAATCTGCCGATCGGTTTTGCCATCGTAGCGATACCCTGGGGCGCCTACTGCGCCATGCACCGCCATGAGCGCACGCTCCATCGAGCGACGCCCCGCGCCGCGGGACCAGAGGATGGTGCCGTCAATGTCGAACAGCGCGATCTTCATTCGCCGTGCGCCGGTTCGGTAGCGGACGACTGTCGCGTCAGCAACAAGCCACCCAACACGCCCGCCGCGCCCACGCCCTGCCACATCGTGGGGATTTCACCGAGGAGCGGCCAACTCACGAGCACGGCCACAATCGGCTGCAGATTGGAGAACATGGCGGTGCGCGTTGGTCCGATCACGCGTACGCCGCGAAACCAAAAGAGGTTCGCGACCCCCATGGCGGCGAGCCCGCTGTAGAACACCGCACCCCACGCGAGCGGCCCCACCTGCGACCACTGCACGTGGACGATGTCGGGCATGGCGAACATCAGCATCGGAATCGTGCCGCCCACGACCGTCCAGGTGGTGATCTGGAGGCCGCTGACGCGCGAGAGCATCGGCGTCATCAGATGCGTATAGAAGGACCAGCACACCACCGAGATCAGAATGAGCAAATCACCCACGACGCTCGCGTCTTCGCTGTGCGTGGCCGCGGAGCCGAGAATGACGAACGCAATGCCGGTGATCGAGCACGCGATTCCCATCACCGCGCGCCGCGAAATGCGTTCCACGCCGAGGAGTCGGCCGACGATCGCAATGATCGCCGGGCTCGACGCCACCACCAGCGAGGCGGTACCGGCGCGCGCGCGCGACAGGCCGAGGATGAAGAACAGTTGATACATGCCGTGACCGAGCACGCCGAGCACCATCAGGCGCCGAATGTCGGCGCGTATAGGATGCGGCTCGCGCGACCAGAAGGTCACTGCCAACAGCGCAAGGGCCCCGACAGTCATACGGATGCCGTTGTAGGCGAGCGGTGCGAACTGGGTGGTGCCGTACTTGAGCACGGCAAAGTTCACGCCCCACACCACCACCATAATCAGCAGTAAGGCCTCGGTGACCAGCACCTCGCGTCGTGCTACTTGGCTCTTTGCGTGTACGCTCATAGTTGAAAACTAACCCCTCGTGGAACCCCTGCGGACACATTGCGTGCTGCGGGCAAATCGCCCGCAGGCCGAGCGGGTCGCTGTTGAACGGTGCGCCGGGTTCGTACCTTTACGGCATGCATGTCTCCTTCGCTCTCTTCGCCGACGCCGCCAACCTCTCGCAGGAAGGCAAACTCAATATCCTCGGCGTGTTCGATGCGCTATCAATTGGCAGCCTGCCGGCGGTACACCCGAGGGCCACGCTCGTCGTGCGCCTGAAGGCCGACGCTGAGGATGCCGGCCTGCACTCACTGGCCTTCTGCTGGCAAAGCCCCACCGGTGAGGAGATCTGGTCGTCGTCCGGCGAGCTTGAAGTCGGGACGCCGCCGCCCGGGGCGTACGATCTGGATATTCCCGTCATCGCGTCGATTGACCTGCCGATCCAGGTGGCGGGTGCACACACGATGCGCATCGACGTGGACGGTGACGCGCGCGCTGAACTCACGCTGCACGTGCGCATCGGCGCCCCTGTGGCGCCCATGCACGGACTGGTCAGCTAGCGGAGTCTGCGCGGCCGGGGGATGCCGTCGAGGCGGCTTCGCACTTCGCGCACAGGACGACGCCGCGCAGGTTGCACAGCTGGCAAATAAAGGTGCCACACTGCTGGCACGGGTAGCCTTCCGACGCCCGTTCTTCCCTGCCGCAGGAGCGGCACGCCATGCGGTCGGTGGTCATCTCAGCCTCAGCGCGGTTTTTCGGCGAGATCATACTCGCGGATTTTCTTGATCAGTGTGGCGCGGGAAATCCCGAGTTCACGCGCGGCATGCGTGCGATTGTGCTGATTGGCCTTGAGCGTGCGATCAATGTGCGCCCGTTCAACTTCCGACAGCGAACGCGGCACATGGTGCGAGACATCGGCCCCCGTCGCGCCGGCCACTTCGCGCGGCAGCGCTTGCGCTTCGATTTTCGGCATCCCGCGCGACATGAGCATGGCGCGTTCGAGCACGTTCCGCAGTTCGCGAATATTCCCGGGCCACGAATAGCGCAGAATGGCGTCGAGCGCGTCATCGGCGAGCTGTAACGGCGCGCTGGGCAGTGAGGGCGACAGTTCGTCGAGCAGATGCGCCCCGAGTTCCACGAGATCCTCGCGCGAGCGAGCGCGCAACGGCGGCAACGTGATCGGCATGACCGACAGGCGGTAGTACAGATCTTCGCGGAACCGGCCGGCCGCCACCTGGCTGGCGAGATCCTTACTCGTCGCCGCAATCAAGCGAACATTAACCGTAATTTCCGCCGTGCCGCCGTGCCGCCGGAAGCCTTTGCCTTCGAGCACGCGCACCAATTTGGGCTGCAGGTGCGGATCCAGATCGCCGATTTCGTCGAGAAACAGTGTGCCACCGTCGGCGATCTCGAACAGTCCCTTGCGGGTCTGCCCGCCCGCGCCGGCAGGCCCGCTTTCCACGCCGAACAACTCCGACTCAAGCGATTCGGCGGTCAGCGCCGCGCAGTTGACCTCAACAAACGGCTTCGTCGCGCGCGGGCTCTGCGCATGAATCAACTCGGCCACGCGCCCCTTGCCCGATCCGCTTTCACCAACAATGAGCGCCGTGGTGCGGTCGCTCGCCGCGAGCAGCGAAAGCTGCGCACCCAACTCGCTCATCGCCGGCGACGACCCGAAGATGATATTGGCCCCGCCACCACGCCGCTCGCTCAGATAGCGGTTCATACGACGGAGCACCGCCTTTTCGAGCGCGCGCTCAGACGCCGCCGCGAGATGGCTCAGATCGACCGGCTTGGTGAGGAAGTTCTCGGCGCCCTTGTGGAGCGCATCGACAGCCATCTGCACATCGCCGTACGCCGTCACCATGATCACCACGGGATTATCCTCGCGAATCTTGGCGAGAACATCGAACCCCGTCATGTCCGGGAGCCGCACGTCGAGCAACACGAGGTCGGGACGCACGCGCCGGTAGGCTTCAATCCCATCCGCACCCGTGTGCGCCTCGGTCACGACGTGGTGGCCGTCGTGACGGAAGAACATTGCGAAGGCCGTCGCAATGGCGACTTCGTCGTCGATGATGAGAATACTGGCCATGGGGGAGCGCTTTCCGGTTGTTACGTGATTTCAGCGTCTAACAACTATACAGTTGAAAATGGGCGCGTGATGCGCCGACGCAATACCCAACCGGTCAGAAACGCCAGATCCGGAACAGGTCAAAGCCGTATTGCCGCGGCGTGGGCGCAAAACCGCGCGCATTGGCCTCTGGCGTGCAGAGGACGGCCTTGGTTGGCGGGTCCATACCGGCCGACAGCGTCACCGAGGGACTGAGCCGGTAATCGAACTTGAGCCCGATGGCGTCTGCAAAAGTCAGCGGATCGCTCGATCCCGCGGTCCCTCCGACGAGCTGCCCGACCTGGCAGAGCCCGGCGTCCAGCCGCACGAATGCTTTATCACTGAGCTGCTTCGCGCAGTTGAACCGCGTGCCAGAGAGAATATTGCCGCCAACACTCCGAATGCCGCCCTGATACGCATCGAGCCCCGCCGCACTGAGTTGGGCGTCATCACAGATGCTGCCAGTGGCCTTGGCGCCAAGTTGGCTAAACAGCGAACTCGACAGTACGCGCGCCGCCGTGGAGGTGTAGTCGCCGCCACGCGCGCCGATTTCATTACTCGGCCCGCCGGTCACGAGATAACTCACCAAGTCGCCGTTCGTCACACGCAACGAATCGGGGCTCGACAACTCCGCCAGTGGGGCGCGGAGCGTGCCCCCGAGGTGCACGCGCACCCGCACGTCAGGACGCGCCACCACACTACTGAACTGACGCACGGTGTGCAGGGCGTTGATGCTCATCGTTGCGCTGCGGAAGTCGGGGTCACCAAACCACCGGAGCTCCCCGTTTTCCACGTCAAAGGGCCGCTGCACGGGACCGAGGTTGAGGCGATACGTTCCGCGCACGGTCTGCAGCGATCCGTCGAGCGCAAAATCGGCGGGCACCCCGCGCTCACCGCGGCTCCGCGTGATATTCACGCGCCCGCCGAGATTGATGTTCGCCTCTTCGGACCGCAGCCACACATCGCGCCCCATTTGCACCTGCACGTTGCGCATCGTGAGGCCGTTGAGATAATCGCTGGGCGGCGCCGGAAAGAGTCGTCGGTTGTCAAAAGCCGACGTGTCCACCACGTGTAAGAACTCCGGATCATCCAACGAGATCACCTGTTTCTGTGCAAGCTCCGGCACGGGAATCACCCCGTGGTCCACCGTGAATCCGCCGCTGAGCGTCGAGGCACGACGGGCGCCCTGCAAGCGGAGCTCACCCGAAAGATCGAGCTCGGCAACATCTGGCCGCGACAGCACGGTGAACGTGGTCGTACTCAGGTTGAGGTCGAACGTCGGGTTCTCGACATCGCGCACGCCGATCCATCCGCCGAGGCGCGCCGACCCGGTTCGGCCGGGATTACTGCGAGCCGACAGTCCGCGGAGCGCGATACTATCGCCGAGGAACGCAATGTCGGCTTCGACGTCCTTGAAGGTGACATCACCGAGCGACGTGAACCGCAAACTTCCGTCGTGAATGCGCAGCGCGCCGTTGGCCAGCGGATGCTTCCACGTGCCGCGCACGTCGATGTCGGCCACAATGTCGCCGGTCGCATCAGCAATCGCGCGCGAGAATGACTCGAGCAGCACCAATCCGCCGCTGTCGGCACGCACGCGTGCGGTGAGCGGCTCTTCCAGCAAGCGCGCGCCCGTCGCACTGAGCGAGAGATCGACAGGCAGCGACGCCTCGGCGCGCAACGCGACCGCACCGGCGCGCCCGACCTGCAGCGACGTCGTGAGCCGACGATCGGCGTAGCGGCCCTCGGCGCTCACCGATTCCAGGCGCAGGTTGCCGAGCGAGGCTTTGGTCATGGTGCCGGTAAAGCGGAGGTCCGGCCGCGAACGTGTGCCGCGCACATCGCCGCGCAACGTCACAACGCCACCAAACGGGGTGTCCGCTTGGAGCAGCTCGCCAAGATCTGCCAGCGGTACCGCATCCACACGCACATCAAACAGCACCGCCGAGTCGGCGCGCGCACTGCCGCGCAACGCAATAAATCCGCCGTTGGCGCCGACGAGAGCGAGTGTATCAAAAGCGAATCCGCCCTCCGAAAACCGGAATGCCGCTACGCGCTGGAGCTTCCACGCGTTTCCGGTGGTGCGCAAGGCAAGACTATCGACCAAGACGTGAGTGGTGTCACCCGAGCGCCGAACGACCGCCTGCAACTGCGCCCGGACACTGTCTGGCGTCACGGCGGAGAGTGCCCACGTCGTGCGGTGATCCCCAGAAACACCAGCGGTTGCCGTGACGCGCGTGAACGACAGCCCGCCGGCGCGCAGCGTATCGAGGACGAGCGAGAGCGTGCCCGTGGCCGAATCCGGAAAGCCCACGGCACGCACAGCCGCCGTCAGCGCGCGCGTGCTCGTTGTGCCGAACCGGAGCGTCGCGCCCTCGACCGCTGCCTGTACGCCAAAGCGTGGCAGCCCGCCGCTGACGGTGCCCGTCACACGAACAGACCCGGCGAGGGAGTCCACGAGCGCGACCGCGGAATCGGCGCCAGCGAACGAACTCGACGCGAGATAGCGGCGCAGTCCGCCGAGCGAATCCACCACCGCCGCGAACTGCAAATCGCCACGCTGAGCGCCGGTGAGCCCAAACGCCCCGCGCGCAGTCAGGAGTCCCGCCGTCGACTCAACGCGCAGCGAATCCACCCGAGCGACGCCGCCCGCAAACCGTAGCGCCGCGCGACCGGCATAGATACGCACGCTGTCCACCAGCGAGCGATCGGCAAACAACTGCGCCGACCCAAACAGATTGGCGAGCGAGTCCCCTTCAAGTCGCACCGCAAAACGTCCATTGAAGTCCGAGCGCGGGACGGCGGAATTCCGCAGTGCCGTCTGAAAATCGAAGTCACCAAGCGCGCCGCGAATCACGGCGGCCCGCCCCGGCGACTCGGCGTCGAACTGGCCGTCAAACTGCAGTCGTCCGAAGGTCCCCACGAGGTCCGCCGAGAGCGCGAGGTCGGCCGTCGTGCCATTGAGTCGCAACGGCCCGTTCATCGTGCCACGCAGCGGAATCGCCGGATACGAACGTGCGAGCGCGCTCAGCGAGAGCGGCAGTGCCGCCGCCTCCAACTCAAACGACATCCGCGCACCACCAAAGGAGAGGCGCGCCGTGCCCTTGAGGCGCGATACCGTTGCCGTGTCGCTGTCCGTGTGGGTGATGTCCGCATCACGCACGCGGACGTCGTTCCAGAGCGAATCGAGGGTCCCACGACCCGCAATCACACCGGCAAGTTTCGGAAAATCAGGATTCAGAAACTGCGCCGTGCGCAAATCAAACTGCCCGAGCTCCACCTGCATCCCGTGGAACTTCGCGCGACTCACCGAGAGAATATCCACTTCGCCACGGAGCACGGCGCGAGTCATCGCACCGGGCACATTCGCATCGGCAAAGGCCAGTCGCGCGTCGTCCACCTGGAAATGGTTCACCGGGCCACCGCGCCCCTTGAGCGTGCCAGTGAACGTGCCGCGCCAGGGCTGGGGAAACGGCCCACCATTCAGTGTTTCGAGAAAGCGGAAATCCAGCGGTGAGAGTTGCAGATCCACGTCTTTCACAATCAACACTGGGGCGCCAACGCCATAGGTCATGGCCCCGCGCAAACGCGACGACGCCGTGCGCATATCCATGTGGGTGATCACGTAATCCACGACGTGCGGATTCGCCTCACTCACGATGCGCAGATCCATCGAACCGACGCCCGTGGCTGGTAGCGTCGAGTGAATCCAGTGCAGATCTTCGAGCCCAGTGGAATCGCTGTGAATGTTAAAGTCGTAGCGAATGGGGCGTCCGTCGGCCCAGTCGAGCCGACCGCGCCCGCGCCCTGTGGAGTGCGGGAGTTCGAAGCGCGTGAAGTTGGCCCAGATGGTGTCGCCCACCCATCGCACGTCTCCGCGCATGTTGCGGAACGCAAAGGGCGGCAGGTTCTCCACGATGTCCATCCGCGCAATCTCAAAGACACGACCCGTGCTATCCGGCTCGCGAAACCGCGCGCGGTTCAGCGTGAGATTCCAATCCGTCCAATGCCACGACCGCTGAAAGCCGGCTTTCCCCTTGACCGTCACGCGTCGGATTTCGTGCACAGGCAGCGCGAGATTCTCGACGATTGCGCTGTCGCGTCGCGCGCCAGCGAGCGTGTCGTCCGGCGCCCACGGCAGCGTCAGCTGAAAGTGCGCGTCGCGAATATGCACGTTGTTGAAGACCACGAGCGCCCCAAACGTGCCGCGACGTGGGCGCACCGCCGGCGTCGGCGGTTGCGGCGGAAACACCTTGTGCATGTTCCACCGGTCGTCGTTCTCACGCCGCATCACCACGAACGGATGCTCCACGTTCACCGAGCGCACGATAATGCGGCCGTCGAGCAAGTCGCGCGGATCGTACGTCAGGCGAATGCGACCGGCGCGCACGAACACCGAATCATCAGGGTCGGTGATCTGCAGCGAATCGATCGTGAGATCGGTGAGGAATGATCCCGACAGCCGTCCGAGATGCAGCCGTCCATGCACGCCGCGCGCGAGTTGGCGCGACACCTGCACGCGAATCCAGTCACGCCCGCCTTCGCTCTGGGTGGCCGCGACGAGCGCGCCCACCACGCCCACGCCGATCGCGATCATCAGCAAGGCGCTCACGAGAACGACGAGGCGGCGTCTGACCATACGCTAGAACGCCTGCCCGATACTAAAGCTCAGATTGGTGCGCCCCAAAAACGTGCTGGAGCGAGTCGGCCGGAACGTGGCGGGACAGGCCCCGGCGGTTTGTTGCACCGCGCCACCAGCGCTGGTCACACGGAGCGTGTTCTCAGGACTCACGCAGAACAGCGCGCCCCCCGAAGCCACGGACGTATCGAAGTACGCCGAGCCCGCCGGACGTTGATACGGATTGTACGCCCAGTCGAGGCGCACAAAGCCAATCAGCGTCTGCACGCGCACGCCAATACCGGGCGTCACCATGAGCGAGTTGAAACCCAGCGACGTGCCCTCCGCCCCGCGATTCCACACCTCACCCACATCCGCGAACGCCGCAAACTGCAACAACTCCGGCAGCACCGGACTCGGCAGCCGCGCCTCAAGCATCGCCACGAACAGCGTGTTGCCGCCCGTGGGGATGGTGCGCTGTCCGGAATCCGAGTGCGCGCGAAAGTACACGGTATCGGCGGGGTTCGCTGGGTTGCCGCCACGTCGTCCATCAGCGCGTACCGTGTCGTACGACGTCGGGATATAAACCACGGGCCCGAGTTCGTTCTGCCGAAAGCCACGCACCGTCGTGGGCCCGCCGGCAAAGAGCCGCTCCTGCGGCGGCACATAGGCGGCATCACTGCCAAGCGAGAGCGTGCTCCCAACCACGGCACCCACGCGCACGCGCGCCGCGAGCACTACGGAACCGGGCAATGGCAAATAGAACGACGCGTCGCCGAGCGCCTTGGTGAATCGCAAATGCGAATCCGACCCGGTCCAGCCGCCAGCGGTGCGCACATCCACGCGCAACACACTACCCCGCGTGGGATTCGACGGATTATCCGCCGACTCACGCGACCACGACACACTCGCCACGCCCAAACGCTGCAGACGCCCAAACGCCTCGCGGTCCGCCTCGATGCACGCGTTGAACACCGCGCACAGCAACGCGGGCTGCGCTTCCGTGCGGCCATACTCAATCGAGTAGCCCGCGGTTTGCGTTCCGGTCGCGGTGGCGCGCGCAAACTGTGCGCTCCCACCAGCCGGCGCGGTGCGCAGATACGCGTTGTATTCGGAGCGCCGCTCGCTGTACATCGTCAGCGACGGCACGATCGTGCGGAACACCGGCGGCTGCGTGAGCGTCGCACCCACGGAGTAGTTGATATCCTTGCTGTACGCATCCGCTTTGGCTTGCGGGCACAACGACTCTAGCCCGGTCAGCGGCGCGCCTACGCCGATCTTCGACACGCGCGCACGCAAATCCAATCGCGCCGCGCCGCCGAGCACGCCGTTCTGTGTGAAGTCGCTGTTCGCGCGCACGCAGTCGAGCGTGCCGTATCCCACGCCCAGACGCGAGCTACGACGAAAGCCTTCGGTCACCGCTAACGTGACGCGCACGAGCGTGTCTCTCGCGGACAATCCAGAATCCGGCGTGACCGTGGCCTGCGAAAATGCCTCCGTCTGATACAGCGCCCGCTTGCCCCGCTCAAGCGCCTCAAGCGAATAGAGATCGCCAGAGCGAAGGCCGGTCGTGCGGCGCACCACGGCGCTGTCCATCGCCGGCGCTGCGCCGGCGAGCCCGCGGACTTCCGTCGTCAGCACGCCTAAGCGCACGCGCGGTCCGGTGGTGGCCGTGAACTGCACCGCCGCGCGGCGCGTCCCGCGATGCGTGTCGTAGCCCACAAACACTTCGGCGTCCGGATACCCACCGTTGTGCAAGCGCCGCGCGAGCGTCGCGCGCGTTTCTTCGTTCGCGTATTTGTCGAACGGCTTCGCCACGGCGGTCGGGAGTCCACGCAAGAGCGCGTCGCGCTCGGGTACCGCATCGAGCCCCGCGAACACGAGCGAATCCACCAGCACCGGATCCCCTTCGCGAATCGCAAAACGAATTGCCACCGCCTTGGGTCCAACGAGCGTCACCGAGGTGTCGACCGTGGCGGCGATGTAGCCGTGGTTGCGGTACCACACCAGCAACCGGAGCACATCGAGCGGCAGGCGCGCACGATCCACGCAACGCCGCTGCCCCATCACACGAAAGGTGCGGCGCGCCCACGACGACGGTGTCGTGGAAATACCGTCAGCCAGCACCGTGCCGGAAAAGGCGAGGTTCCCTTGGAAAGCCACCGCAGCGACCTCGAGCTCACCCGTACTGCAACTCACCGCCTGCGCCGCGAGCCGAGACGGCCCGAAGCATCCGGCCGCCACGAGCCACGCGACCGCATGCCGGCGCCACCCGGCCATCAGTCGTCCTTCTGGCCGAACACTGCGAGATTCGACGAGTGTCCGGGGCTCACCTTCTTTTCCGGATAGAGCCAGTGGTACGCCTGATTCACCGCGACCGACGCCTCAGCAAAACCGGCGGCAATCAGTTTGAGCTTGCCCGGATACGTGGTCACGTCGCCAGCGGCATACACGCCGGCGCGCCCCGTCTCCATTTGCGAGTTCACCACAATCTCGTCGTTCACCACCGTCAGCCCCCAGGACATCAATGGCCCGATATCGCTCACAAATCCAAGCATCGGCAGCACGACGTCGGCGTCGATGCGCTTGGTGGTCTTGGCTTTGATGTCCTTGAGCTCTAGGCCAACCAACTGGTCGCCAGCGGCATGAATGTCGTGGAGTTCGTGAAAGGTGTAGATCGCGGTATTCCCCGCCGCCGCCGAGGCCTGCACGGCCTGTACGGTGGCCGCGTGCGCGCGGAACCGGTCGCTGCGGTGCACGAGCGCGACGCTCGCGGCAACGCCCTGCAGCTGATGCGCCCAGTCAAACGCCGAGTCGCCGCCGCCGACGATCACCACGCGCTTGCCGGCAAACTCGGCTGGCGTACTCACCCGGTCGAAAATCGCGCGCCCATACCACGGCTCGGCACAGGCCTGCGGTAACCGGCGTGGGGCGAACGCGCCTATCCCGGCCGCGATTACCACCGTTCGCGTGGGGAACCGGTCGGTCTCCGTCACGAGCACCAGATGGTCATCCGCCTGCTCCAACGCCACCACGCGCTGGTTGCAGTGGACCGGCCCGCTGAACTGCTCGGCCTGGGTGATGAGGTTCCGGACCAAGTCCTTGGCGAGCACTTTGGGGAACCCGGCAACGTCAAAGATGTACTTTTCAGGGTACAGGGCGGTGAGTTGGCCGCCGGGCTCGTTGAGAGCGTCCACGATCTGGGCGGACGCCCCCCGCATACCCGCATAAAAGAGGGCGAACAGCCCAGCCGGACCGGCGCCGATAATAGTCACATCTTGCACTTCGTGTGTCATAGGTGAAACTTCGCCCTCGCGTGACGCTGAATCAACCTTTAGAGTCCGGAAGATCGTAGTCCGGCCAAAAAAGCCCCTCGTCCCCTCGCTCCGCCACTGACGCACCCGTGAAATCCGAAGGCCGCTCCATCCACTTTTCTGGTAGCTTCCGCCTCGTGCGACGTATCGCGCGTGGGGGGATGGCCACGGTCTACGAAGCCGAACAGATCGGCGACCGCGGCTTCACCAAGCGCGTCGCGCTCAAGGTCATCCACGAGAAGTACTCGCGCGACCCATCGTGGTTGCAGCTGTTCATCGACGAAGCCAAGCTCTCGGCCAACCTGATTCACGGCAACATCGTCCAGATCTTCCAGTTTCACGAAGTGGACGGTGAGTTCTTTATGGCCATGGAGTACGTGCGCGGCGTCACCCTGCGCGCGCTCATCGACCACCACCGCGCCATCGGGGAGCAGGTACCGCCGACGCTCGCGGCGTACATCATGAGCCGCGTCTGCCGCGCCCTCGACTACGCCCACAACTTCATTGACGGCGCGGGCCAGCGCCTACACATCGTCCATCGCGATGTGTCGCCGGGCAACATCCTCCTCACCTGGGACGGCCAGGTGAAGCTCGCCGATTTTGGCGTTGCCAAGGCCCGCTTTATGCACGACCCAGCGGAAGAGCGGCAGCTCACGATCGGCAAAAAGCATTACATGAGCCCGGAGCAGTCGATGAGCGCCAAAGTGGACTGGCGCACCGACATTTTTTCTACTGGGGTCGTGCTCTTCGAAGTGCTCGCGCTCGAACAGCTCTTTCGGGAAGTCGAAACCGAGGCCGCGCTCGACGAAATCACCATCGCGCCGTCGCCCGATGTGCGGCGCCTCTTACCGGACCTCGACCTCGCGATCACCGGCCTCGTCACGCTCGCCATCGCCAAAGACCCGCTCGTGCGCCCCAACGCGGCGATGTTCGGTCTGGTGCTCGACGAGTGGTGCGCCAAACAGCATGCGGCGGGCTCCCCGGAACAGCTGCAGAAGCACCTGGCCCGCCACTTTCCCGACGCCTACCGCCCGCTCAGCGAAGCCCCGCGCTCCGAGTCCACGCCCGCGGCCGGCGACGCCAAGTCGATCTCCCTCCTGCTCGACAAAGTGTTCGGCAAATAGCACAGGGCGCGCCACGCTCGGCGGCATTATCTTTCGGCATGGCGACCAAGATCTATACCAAAACCGGCGACGACGGGCAGACCGCTCTCTTCGGCGGCAGCCGCGTGGGCAAAGACCATGCGCGCGTCGAGGCCTACGGCGACGTGGACGAACTCAATGCCGTGATCGGCATGGCGCGCAGCATCGACCTCATGCCGCGTGTGGACGAGATTCTCGCCCCCGTGCAGCGCGATCTCTTTTCCATCGGCGCGCTCCTCGCCACGCCGCAGCCCGAGAAGTACAAGGAGCAACTCGAAAAAGCGCGGCTCAGCGACAAACGCATTGCCCAGTTAGAAACGGCAATCGACGACTGCGAAGAAGAACTGGCACCGCTCAAGTCGTTCATTCTGCCGGGCGGCACCGCAAAGGCCGCCACGCTTCACGTCGCACGCACCGTCTGCCGACGCGCGGAGCGCGCGATCATCAAGTTGCAGCACACCGACGACGTGCCGCAGATCGTGATCGTGTACCTGAACCGACTCTCCGATTTATTGTTTATGCTCGCCCGCGTCGCCAACCGGCGCGCCGGCGCAGCCGAAGTGCTCTGGTAGCCATCCAGTGAGCGGCTCCGACGCGCTCGACCTCCACGGGTCGCGCATTCTTATCGGCACGGGACTTCTCGACCGCTGCGGCCCAGAGCTTCGGCGGGCGCTGGGCACACGTCGCCTCGCCATCGTCACGGACGACACCGTCGCGCCACTCTGGGGCGACCGCCTCGCGGCTGCTACGGGCGACACCAGCACCCCACGCTTCGTCATGCCAGCGGGCGAAGCCAACAAGACCCGCAAGACCTGGTCGCGGATCACCGACGAACTGCTCGACGCCGGCTTTGGCCGCGACACCGCACTCCTCGCCCTCGGCGGCGGCGTGGTGGGCGACCTCACGGGCTTCGTCGCCGCCACATACCTCCGCGGCATTCCGTTCGTGCAAATCCCCACGACGCTGCTCGCAATGATCGACGCGTCCATCGGCGGAAAGACCGGCGTCGACACGCGCGCCGGAAAAAATCTCGTCGGCGCCTTCCATCATCCGGCGCTCGTCATCGCCGATACCGCCACGTTGGGCACGCTCCCTGCTGTGCAGCTCCGCAACGGACTCGCCGAGGCGGTCAAGCACGCGGTCATCGCGAGCCCTTCCGAGTTCACCTGGCTCGACACACACGCCGCGGAACTCACACAGGACGGTGGACCGAGCACCGCAGTCGCCGAACGCCTCGTGCGCACACACGTCACGCTCAAGGCGGAAGTCGTCGCCCGCGACGAACGCGAAAGTGGCCTCCGCAAGATTCTGAACTTTGGCCACACCGTCGGCCACGCCATCGAGTCGCTCTCGCATTACGAACTGCTCCACGGCGAATGCGTGGCACTCGGCATGGTCGTGGAAGCACGCGCCGCGGAACTCGCGGGCATCGGTGAAGCGGGGCTCACCGAAACGATTGCCGCGCTACTCACTGCCGTCGGTTTGCCAACGGAGGTACCGCGCCACTTCGACGCCGACGCCATTCTCGCCGCGACGCGCACCGACAAGAAAGCACGCGAAGGCAGAGTGGAATACGCGCTGCCGGTGCGCATTGGCGTCATGGCGGGAGCGGATCGCGCGTACGGCACGCCGCTCTCCGAAGAGGTGGTGCGCGCGGCACTCAACGCCACGTTTAGCGCGTAGCCATAGACACAGCTGCGTCACCCGCGCGGAGTACGCATTTCGGACAGTGAGAGCTAGACAGCGTGTGGTCGCACGGCACCATTTGGTCGGTCAGAAAGTCGCAATATTTTGGCCACTGACTGACCCTGTCAGCTTTGTGACACTATGGTAACTCAATACGATGCAACACGTTACAGCTTTAGTTTCTTCTTACATGCACCTTTTAGTGCAAGCGGGGTGTTGACCGGCGCGTGTACCTCTACATATCCTCCGCGTCCCTGCCTGACCGTTTTGCGACAGAGCGGGTCCCCGTTGGTGCTCTGCGATTACTACTTCCGAACCCGCCCGGAGTGTGTATGCAGCATGCGAATGAGCCGAGATCCAAAGCGCTGTACCGTTCCTCTCCCTCATCCGCGTTTGATCAGTACCTGCAGGACATTCAAAAACTCCCGCTCATCACCGACGTAAAAGAAGAACGTCGTCTCGCGCGTCTCGCGCAGAAGGGCGACGAAGCCGCCGCCGAGCGACTCGTCACGGCGAACCTCCGCTTCGTCATCTCCTACGTCAAGAAATATCAGGGTCACGGACTCGACCTCTCCGAGCTCGTCGCCATTGGCAACGAAGGCCTCCTCAAGGCCGTTCGGAAGTTCGACCCTGACCAAGGCGTCAAGTTCATCTCGTACGCCGTGTGGTGGGTGCGACAGGCCGTTCTCAAGGCCCTTGCCGAGCAGACGCGCTCCGTGCGCATCCCGCTCAACCAGAACTCCCATCTCATTCGTCTGTCCCGCGCCGAGACCGTGCTCGCTCAGGTGCTCAAGCGCGACCCGACCGACCACGAAATCAGCCGCCTGCTCGAAGAAACACCCGAACAGGTCCGCAACGCCAAGCAGATGTCCGCCGCCGAGCTCTCGCTCGACGCCCCGGTGGACCGCAGCGACCGCGAAGCCTCCACGCTCGGCGAACGCTTTGCCGGCGAAGACGGTATCGCGATCGAAGAACGGACCGACTTCAAACTGATGCGCGAGTGCATTGAGCGCGTCTTCCGCGTCTACCTCACGCCCCGCGAACGGAAGATCCTGTATTTGTACTACGGGCTCGACGAAGGGGCCGAGGCCATGACGCTCGAAAAGATCGGCGCACTTATGGGCGTCACCCGTGAACGCATCCGTCAGATTCGCGAGCGCGCATTCGAAAAGCTCCGCGAGTCGCCCGACGGGCGCTCGCTCGCGGGGTTCTGGGCCATCACCTGAGTTGGCACCATCGCTCCGGCCACCGATGACCACGAGGGGACAGCCACCACGCTGTCCCCTCTGTCGTTTCCTCTGCGTATCTTTCCTGCATGTTGCAGCGTGAGCTTGAAGCCATTGTGGGCGAGCGGCACGTACTCTGGCGTGCCGCCGAGTTGCTCGCGTATGAGAACGACGCGCTCCCGGGCTATCGCCGTCGGCCGCGTCTCGCCGTCTTTCCTGGCACACGCGACGAAGTGATCGCGGTGGTGGCGGCGCTCTGGCGCGCCGGTATGCCCTTTGTGCCACGTGGCGCCGGCACCGGACTCAGCGGCGGCGCCGTCGCCGACGACATCGTGTTGCTGGGGCTACAGCGGCTCAAGAAGGTCCTCGCGCTCGACGCGGGGGCTCGCACCGCCACGGTGGAGCCTGGGGTCGTCAACGCGACGCTCACCAAAGCAGCCACGCCATTTGGTTTGCACTACGCTCCCGACCCGTCGAGCCAAACCGCCTGCACGATTGGCGGCAATGTCGCCGAGAATGCGGGCGGGCCGCACTGCCTCAAGTACGGCGTGACCTTGAACCACGTGCTCGCCGCCACGGTGCTCCTGCCCAACGGCGAAATCATCTCGCTCGAAGCACCGCGCGCCGATCACGCCGGCTACGATCTCATGGGAGCATTCGTCGGGAGCGAAGGGTGCTTTGGCGTGGCACTCGATGTGACGGTGCGACTCACGCCGAACCCGGAGCAAGTGGTCACCCTGCTCTCCGTATTCACGTCGCTCGACGACGCCGCACGTGCCGTATCCGCTGTGATTGCCGAAGGGGTGCTTCCGTCTGCATTCGAGATGATGGACAACCCGACGATCCGCGCGGTCGAAGCGTCCATCTACGCTGCCGGCTATCCGGTGGACGCGGCGGCGGTGTTGCTCACCGAGCTCGACGGCGCCGCTGCTGGTATTGCCGAGGACGTGCAGATCGTGGAGCGCCTCTCCCGCGCGTGCGGCGCAACGGACGTGCGCACCGCCACCGACGCCGCCGACCGCGCCCGCCTCTGGCAGGGCCGCAAGAAAGCCTTTGGCGCGCTCGGACGCGTCGCACCAGACCTTGTGGTGCAAGATGCGGTCGTCCCACGCACGCGCCTCGCGCCGATTCTCGCGAAGATCGCGGAGATTAGCGAGCGCTTGAACGTGCGCATGTGCAACGTATTCCACGCGGGCGACGGCAACCTTCACCCGTGCATTCCATACGACGCCTCCGACGCCGACGAGTCAGCGCGCGTACACGCCGCCATGAAAGAAGTCATGGAGTTGTGCATCGCCGAGGGCGGTTCGATTACGGGCGAGCACGGCGTGGGTTCCGATAAAATGGCGTATATGGATCGGCTCTTTGCGGCCGAGTCGCTCGACGCCATGTGCCGGCTGCGCGACGCGTTCGATTCCGAGCGCCGGGCGAATCCCGGCAAGGTGATCCCGTCGCGCCATTGTCGCGAGTGGATGAGCGTCGTGGGGGTAAACGCGTGACCACGACCACCATCACCAGCGTGCGCGATCTCGCCGACGCGGTGCGCGCGGCGTTTGATGACGGCGCCCCGCTGCGTATCACCACCTGCGGCACCTGGCCCGAGTCGTTGCGGAGCGTGCGCTCCGGCGCGACGACGCTCGATTGCTCGGCGATCACCGGCATTGTGGAATACATCCCGGGCGATCTCACGCTCACGGCTCGGGCTGGCACGACACTCGCCGAGTTGGAAGAGGCGACCGCGCGCCACGGGCAGTGGTGCCCGCTGTCACCGTGGGGAACAGATGCCGGATCGTTCGGCGCGACAATGGCGACGGCGACCCGAGGACCGTTGACGGCCGCGTTGGGCGCACCGCGCGATCTCGCCCTTGGCATCGAATGTGTGGATGGCACCGGCGCGGTGATTCGCGGCGGCGGGCGCGTGGTGAAGAATGTGGCTGGCTTTGACCTCACACGATTGATGGTGGGTTCGTGGGGCACGCTCGCAATTCTCACCGAGATCAGTGTGCGACTGCGGGCGCGTCCGGCGGTCGATGAAACGTGGTCGGTTCCGCTCGATGACGACGGTGTGTTCGCACGATTACAGTCGCTCCAACGGGGCGTGTACGTACCGCTCGCGTTCGAAACGTTGCACGGTGCCGCCGCGCGCGCGGCTGGTTTGCTCGCGGACTCCGCGCTTGTGCGCCTTGGCGGGAACGCGGGGTTTGTGGCGGCAGCACGGAGCGCGTTGCACGCGGCGAGCCCCAATGCCATACCGCACGACCCTGCGGTGTGGACACGCGTGCGAGAGTTGCACGCCGCACCCGTATTGCACACGTTGGCTGGCGCGATTGACCGGCCGCTGGATCGCCGCGTGAAGGCGCAGTTCGATCCGCGACACATTTTGAACCCCGGCCTGTTCGCGGAGAGCGCATGACCGCACGCGCACCATTGCCGGGGAGCGAACTGTGCGTGCACTGCGGCTTTTGCATGCAAGCGTGCCCCACGTACCTCGCGCTCGACGACGAAAACGATTCCCCACGCGGCCGCATTGTGCTTATGAAAGCGTTGGCGGCGGGTACGATTGCCGACTCGGATCCGTTCGTCGGTCTGCACTTGGATCAGTGCCTCGGTTGCCGCGCGTGCGAAACCGCGTGCCCCTCCGGCGTGCCGTACGGACAGCTGCTCGAGGCCACGCGAGAACGGCAGGCGACTGTCCGGCCAACGCCGCTCGTGTCGCGGATCGTGCTGCGCGTGTTCGAACGGCCGGCTGTGCTCGGCGTCGTGATGTTCGGCGCACGCGTGCTCCGCGCCACGGGTTTGCCTTGGCTCTTGGCCAAACTCCCGGGGCGCATTGGTGCGTCGATGGCAATGCTCGAGTCGACGCGCCGCCCGGGTGGGGCGCGCGCACGCGTGGCAATGACGCCGTCCACGTTGCCGACGGCAGGCAAACCCACGAAAGTCGCCACGCTCGACGGGTGCGTGATGGAAGGGCTGTTCGCCGCCACCAACCGCGCCACCGAGCGCGTCCTCGCCATCAACGGCTACGCAGTGACCGCCGCACCGGGACAGCAGTGCTGCGGCGCGTTGCACGTGCACGCCGGCGACGCTGACGCCGCGCGCACGCTTGCCCGCGTGAACATCGCCGCGTTCGAACAGAGCGGCGCCGAATTCGTTGCCGTGAATTCGGCCGGCTGCGGCGCGATGCTCAAGGAATACGGACACCTACTGAAGGAAGACGCGGCGTGGCACGAGCGCGCGACGATTTTTTCGAAGCGGGTCAAAGATGTGAGCGAGCTGCTCGCCGATGCGGGGCCGCGCGCCGTCACGCCGTCGGCGGGCGCGCCACGCGTGACCTACGATGCGCCCTGCCACCTGTTGCACGCGCAACGCATTGCCGACGCGCCGATGCGCGTGCTGCGGGCCACGGGCGCCACCCTGATTCCGCTTCCGGACGCCGAACAGTGCTGCGGCAGTGCCGGGCTCTACAGTCTGGTGGAACCCTCGCTCTCGCAGCGCGTGTTGTCGCCGAAACTCGCGCACATTGCGGCGACCGGCGCGCAGGTTGTGGCGACGGGAAACCCCGGGTGCCTTATGCACATCGGGGCGGGTTTGGTGCGTAGCGGCGCGCACGCCTGTGCGCGGCACCCAGTGGAGCTTCTGGATGACGCCTATGCCGCGGAGCGCACACCGTGACGCATACGGCGCGCCCCGCGTTGCTTGTGGCCTTTGACGACGTGCTGGCAAACACCGCGGCGGAACGCGGCAGCGCGCTTTGCGAGGCGATGCGCGAAGTCGCTGGCAGCTCCGTCTCGCGCGACGCACTCCAGTGGAGTGCATGGTGCGAAGGACGCACGTTCGCGGCAGCAGCGCGCGACGCCGTACGCCACGCCGCAAGTGAAACGGCAAACCCGGCAAACCCGGCGAACACCGCAAACACGGGCGTCACCGCGGACGACGAGCCCGCAATCGCGCTCGTCGCACTGCTGGCCGAACGACACTTCTCCGCGCGAGCGCAACGCGGTCTTGCGTTGCACGATGGGGCGGCCGCGTTCGTGCGAGCGGCCGCCGCACACGCGCCGCTCGGGCTCATTGCCTGGAGCGCACGGCGCGACGTCGCGGCGACGATCGCATTCGCGGGGATCGAGGATGCGTTCACCTTCGTGATTACCGCCGACGATGCGGCCGACGATGCACCGCCGGCCGCGCGCTGGGCGCTCGGCGTGACACGCCTGCGCACCCGAGCACGGCATACTGTGATCTCCGCGCTGGTTGGCGGACATACCGCGATTCACGGCGCACGCGCGGCTGGCGCGACGGCCGTGGCCGTTGGCGCGCTGCCCACCGAGACGGCGTTTCTTGCGGATCGCTGGGTTCCCGCGCTCGATGCAACGCACGCCGATGATGTACTGGCGCTCACGCGCCGTCCGGAGCTGCCATGACCGAGTCTCTCGCACCAGGGTTCGCCGAGCGTGAGGCTTTTGCCTCTATTGCGGAGGACTACGCGACGCTGCGCGAACGCGCCGCGTGCATCGACCGCAGTGCGCGCCTCCGCTTGTTGTTTTCGGGAGCGAAGGCACGCGACACGCTGAACGGTCTCATTACCAATGATGTCGGCTCACTCGCCGATGGATCAGGCATCTACGCGGCGGCGCTGACAGCGAAGGGAAAGATCATCACCGACCTGCGCGTCTTTGCCCGCAGCGATGATTTTCTCGTGGACGCGCCGGCCGCCGGAGCGTTTGCGCTCCTCACGATGTTCCGCAAGTACGTCAATCCGCGTATGGCGCGCTTTGCCGATGTGAGCGTGGTACTGCGCACCATCGGCGTATTCGGACCGCATTCAGCCAACATCGTAACAGCCGCCACGGGTGCAGAGCGCGGACAGTTGTTGTTGCTCGGACCGTACCATCACTTGCGCGTTGCCAGTGAAGGGGGCGATGTGGTCATCGCGCGCGTGCCGGACCTCGGCGGTGAGGGGTTCGATTTATTTGTACCCGTCGAGCACGCCGCCGAGTGGTGGAAACGGATCACGGAGGCGGGCGCCGACCCAATAGGAACGGCGGCGACGGAGATTGCACGCGTCGAAGCCGGGCGGCCGCTGATCGGCACCGACATGGACGAGAACACGCTCGTGCAGGAAGCCAACTTTGACGTGCTCCATGGCATCTCGTACACGAAGGGCTGCTACACTGGCCAAGAGACGGTCGCACGCGTGCATTTTCGCGGGCACGTGAATCGGCAGCTGCGCGGAGTACGAGCGAGTGTGCCGCTGACGATCGGCGCATCGCTGCTGCGCGAGGACAGAGAGTCGGTCGGAGCGGTGGGGTCGGTGGCGGCATCACCGCGCTATGGCTCGATTGCGCTGGCAATGGTGCGTCGCGAAGTCGAAACCGGCGCGGAACTCCGCGTGGGTCCCGTTGAGGGCGAAGCAACCGACGCCGGTGATTTGATTGAAGCGCGCGTTCGCGTGGTGGAACTGCCGTTCGGATAGCGCGCAACGATCCTGAAAACACGAAGGGCGCGATCTCGAGAGATCGCGCCCTTTGTGCTGTCAGACGAGAAGCGTGTTACGGCTTCTTGGCAGGAGCCGGGGCAGCAGCCGGGGCAGCAGCCGGAGCGGCGGCCGTCGTGTCCTTCTTGGTCGTGTCAGCGGCCGGAGCGGCAGCAGGAGCAGCGGCCGCAGCGGCCGGAGCCTCTTCCTTCTTTTCGCCAGCGCACGCGGCAAGCGCGAGCACGGCGGCAGCAAGAGCAAAACGCTTCATGGTGGGTGTCTCCAATGCGGGGATCTGAATTGGCACAGTCGAGACTGCGCCATTTACGCAGTCCTCGGACAGCGAGTCAACATACCGATTTCTCAGGGTACGGTCAAGAGCGAGAGTTCGCCCAAGTTCAAGAAGGACAATATGTTCGCCTTGGCAACCTCACCAATCTGAGTGTCCGCGACGCGCTATTTGCCACTCCTGGACATTACTGGACGATTATTAGACCTGTGATGGCGTTGTAACCCTATATGTGGCTTTGTGTTATCTCTTAACGGAATAATCTAATGGACTCAAAGGTTACATTATGGGTAGGTAGCTCACCCTCCTCTCCGTAACCATGGCCGCGATTCCCGTAATAACCAACACGGACGAAATGCCGCGCGTCATTCGTGGGGCGTGCCCCCACGACTGTCCCGACACCTGCGCGACAATGGTCACGGTGGAGCGTGGTCGCGCCACTCGGATTCAAGGCGACCCTGAGCACCCATTCACGCAGGGTTTTCTCTGCGCGAAGGTAAATCGCTATCTCGAACGCACCTACCATAAGGACCGGCTCACGGTCCCGCTGCGGCGCGTTGGACCCAAGGGGAGCGGACAGTTCGCGCCCGCCACCTGGGACGAAGCGCTCACCGATATTGCCGCGCGCCTCAATGCCATTCGTACATCGAGCGACGGGGCGGAAAGTATTCTGCCCTACTCGTACGGCGGCACAATGGGCTACGTGCAGAGCGAGTCGATGGACCGACGGTTCTTTCACGCGATCGGTGCATCAAAACTCGATCGCACAATTTGCGCGACCGCCGGAATGGTCGGCATGCAGATGACCGTGGGCGCGAGCATTGGCGCCGACGGCGAAGGGATGCCGCACAGCGATCTCGTGTTGCTCTGGGGCACAAACACGCTCACCGCGAATCCGCACCTCTGGCCGTACGTGCTCAAGGCGAGGGAAAATGGCGCGACGGTGATTGCCATTGACCCGATTCGCACCCGCACGGCCGACCAGTGCGACGAATGGATTGGCATTCGCCCCGGCACCGACGCCGCGCTCGCCCTCGGCATGATGCACGTGATCTTCGCCGAAGGGCTGCAGGACGACGACTACCTCGCGCAGTACACCGTTGGTGCTGACGCGCTGCGGGCGCGCGCCGCCGAGTATCCGCCGTCGCGCGTGGCAGAAATTACGGGCGTGGCGGAAGAAGTGATTGTGTCGCTCGCGCGGCGGTATGGCAGCGCCAAGGCGGCATTCGTGCGCATCAACTATGGCATGCAGCGCCACGGCGGCGGCGGAATGGCCGTGCGCACCATCGCGTGCCTGCCGGCGGTGGTCGGGCACTGGCGTCGCCCCGGTGGCGGCGTGCAGCTGAGCACGAGCGCGAACTTCCAGTTCAACAAGGCGAAGTTGATGCGCCCCGATTTATCGCCGCCGGTTCGGACGATCAACATGATCCGTCTGGGCGAAGCGCTCACGCGGCCCGACGCTGGCGTGGGTGGCCCGCCGGTGAAGGCGTTGGTGGTGTACAACTCGAACCCTGCGGCCGTGGCGCCCGACACGAACGAAGTGCGACGCGGCCTGATGCGCGACGATTTGTTCACCGTGGTGCTGGAACACTTTCAAACCGACACGGCCGACTACGCCGACTGGGTGTTGCCGGCCACCACGCAACTCGAGCACTGGGACGTGCACTTCTCGTACGGCCACCTCTACGCCACGCTCAATCAGCCCGCGATTGCGCCAATGGGCGAGTGCAAACCGAACAGCGAGATCTTCCGTTTGCTCGCCGCGCGCATGGGGCTCACCGATCCGTGCTTTGCGGACGACGATGTGACACTCATCCGGCAGGCGCTCGATTCCACGCACGAGCGCATGCAGGGCGTCACCTTCGACGCTTTGGTGGAGCACGGCTGGGTGCGGCTCAACGTGCCGCGCCCCTACACGCCGTTCGCCGAGGGTGGATTTTTGACGCCGAGCGGCAAGTGCGAGTTCTTTTCGGAGCGGATGCAGCAGATGGGACTTGATCCGCTCCCGACGTTCACGCCGCCGCATGAGTATCCCGAGGCGGCACCGGAACTCGCGGCCAAGTATCCGCTGACGCTGATTTCGTCGCCGCGGCACCAGTTCTTGAACACGACGTTCGTGAATGTGGAGTCACTCCGGCGCGACGCGCATCCCGAGGTGATGATTCACCCCGAGGACGCGCTGTCACGCGGCATTGTGAGTGGAGCGCGGGTGTCGGTGCGGAACGACCGCGGCACGTTCCACGGGGTGGCGCGGGTCACGGACGCCGTGCGTGAAACGGTGGTGTGGGCGCCGTCTATTTGGTGGCTCAAGTACGCGGACGACGGCGCGAACGCGAATGCCACCACGTCGCAGCGGGAAACCGACCTGGGGCACGGGCCGGTATTTTACGACAATCTGGTTGAAGTGGCGGTGGCGTAATCCGATTTCGCCGCCGCGTGAGGCCACGCGTCGCCACCCGTTGCTGAACACACACGCCGCACCCGGGTTCGGCACGACCGGAACTGATTTCCCTCTCCGACGTTTAGCTCATATGCCTACGCTTCCAACCAATCTCGGCGCCCTCAAGCAGTCCCCCTTCGGCGCGCCTGACCGCGCGTTGCGCTCCGTCAAAGACGAAATCCGCACCAATCTGTTGGCGCGCATTGCCAAGGGCGGTCCGCTCTTTACCGGCGTGCACGGCTACGAGGACACGGTCGTCCCGCAACTCGTAAACGCCCTGCTCTCGCGACACCACTTCATTCTGCTCGGGCTCCGCGGACAGGCCAAGTCGCGATTGCTGCGGGCGCTCACCTCACTGCTCGACGAGCAGATGCCGGTGGTCGCCGGGAGCGAAATCAATGACTCGGCCTTCCAGCCCGTGTCGAAGTACGCGCGCGAGCGGTTGAACGAGTACGGCGACGACACGCCCATCGCTTGGGTGAGCCGCGATCAGCGCTACGTGGAAAAGTTGGCGACGCCCGACGTGACGATGGCCGATCTCATTGGCGACATCGACCCCATCAAGGCGGCGCGTGGCGGCCATTTGCTGAGCGACGAGCTCACGATTCACTACGGTATGTTGCCGCGCGCCAATCGCGGCATCTTCGCGTTGAACGAACTTCCCGACCTCGCGGGCAAGGTGCAGGTGGGCATGTTCAACGTGATGCAGGAAGGGGACGTGCAGATCAAGGGCTACCCCGTGCGCCTGCCGCTCGACGTGATGCTCTGCTTTACCGCCAACCCCGAGGACTACACGGCGCGCGGCAAGATCATCACGCCGCTCAAGGATCGCATTGGCAGTGAAATCATCACGCACTACCCCGAAGACGTGGCACTCGGCATGCGCATTACGGCGCAGGAAGCGTGGACGGCGCGCGGTGGTTCGCCGGTGCGCATTCCGTCGCTGCTCTCGGAGTTGGTGGAGCGCGTGGCCTTTGAGGCGCGCTCGGACAAGCGCATTGACCGACGCTCAGGCGTCTCGCAGCGCCTGCCGATTTCGGCGCTGGAAAATGTGGTGAGCAACGCCGAACAGCGCGCGGTGCGATTGGGCGATTCGGAAATTGTGCCGCGCCTCAGCGACACCTACGCGGCTCTCCCCGCGATTACGGGCAAGCTTGAGCTTGAGTACGAGGGCGAGTTGGTGGGCGGCGCGACGATCGCGCGCGAGCTGATTCGACGAGCGGCCGATGCGACGTTGCGCGCCCATGCGCCGCAGGCGGCCACGGACGACATTGTGATCTGGTTTGACGGTGGGTCTGCCTTGCAGGTCGCGGATGACGCCAGTGCGGCCACGCTGCGTGCCGCCTTCGGCACGGTGCCGGGGCTCGTGGAGCTCGTCGTGGCCGAACAGTTGGCGCCCGAGACCGACGATGCGCTGATCTCGCTGGGATGCGAACTGGTGCTGGAAGCGCTCGTTGCGCGCCGAAAGATTTCGCGGAATGATGAGGGACGGTACGGAAGAGCGATGCGCGAAGAGGGGCGGCGGCGGCGCAACGCGGACGACGAGTAGCGAAGGGTGATGGCAGGCGCGGCGAGTCGGACTCCGCCGCGCCTGTTGCATCCGCTCCTTTACGAGCGGCGCAGTTCCGGATACCGGCGGAACGCCCACACCGCAAAGGCGAGCATCAACGCGGCGCCGCCACCGACCGCCCACGGCGCGCCGGCGTGGCGCGCCACCCACCCCGCGGTGAATGACCCCAGCGGGTTCATCCCCACATACAGCATCACGTACACCGACATCACGCGGCCGCGGAGCGCATCGCTCACACGTTGCTGTAGCATGCCGTTGATGAGGGCGTTGTTCATGACCATCGACACGCCACACACAAAGAGCATCGCGCCAGAGAAAATGACAGATGTAGAGAGCGCGAAGGCGATGATGGCCACGCAGAGCATGAGCGAACTTCCCGTGAGCGCTGCGCCGCGCGGCAGGCGACTCCCCTGCGCGGCGATCGTCAGCGCGCCCAGCAATGCGCCGGCACCAAAGCACATCATCAAGGCGCCGTAGCCCGATGCGTCGAGCCCCAGATGATCGCGCGCCATGACGGGGAGCAGCGTAAGCACGGGGATGCCGAGGAACGAAAACACCGCCACCACGCGGATCACGATCCACATCACGCGATCGTTGCGCACGTAACGGAGCGCCTCAGCGATGCCCGCAAGCGGCGACGCATGCACCGCACCCTCGGCGTGGCGACGCGGCACGCGGATCATGGAGAGGCCAATCAACACCGCGAAGTAACTCAGGGCATTGAAGCCAAAGCACCAGGCGAGTCCCAGCTGTGCAATGACCAACGCCGCCACTGACGGCCCCAGAATGCGTGCGAGGTTAAAGCCACCTGAGTTGAGTGCGATGGCATCCTGCAGATCGTCTTTGTTCACCAAATCGATCATCAGCGACTGACGCGCCGGGATCTCGAAGGCCGCGAGTGTGCCGCCGAACAGGCTCAGCGCCAAGAGCCAGCCGATGTTGATATGCCCCGACCAGGTGAACCACCAGAGAATCGAGGCTTCGACCAGCATGGCGGACTGCGCGATGCGCACCACCTTCAGTTTCTCGGCACGGTCGGCAATCACACCGGCGGGAAGCGAGAGAAGCAGAATGGGAAAGGTACCCGCAGCACTCACGAGGCCCACCAGGAACGCGTCGTTCGACAGCTCGAGCGCGAGCCAGCCCGTGGCCACCTGCTGCATCCAGGTGCCAATCAGCGACACCGTCTGCCCTATGAGGAACAGGCGGAAGTTGCGGTGGACCGCGAGTATGCGGAACGGGTTGAGCGAGCGGGCGTCGGTGGCCACTGAGTCGCAATTACGCGGTCCGCGACCACCGGCGGGAGGGGCGCGGTGGGGCGCGCATCGCCTCGTTGGACGGGATCCGAGGTCGGCACCGTGTACCGAACGGAACCGATCGCCCGATCGAGGGGTTTGCTCATAGGAGCCCGGCTGGTTTGATTGCGGTTCCCCCCTTGGGAAACGCCGATGCGCGCACGCACCTACACAAAATTCAGTCCGCAGTCCGCCGACCAAGTGGATCTGCAGAACCTGCTCGACGGCTTGGCGGATTTTCTCCTCCAGTCGGGCTTCGCCGGAGGCGCGCAGTATCACCCCTACTGGGGCGAAACGGGCGAGAACGCCGACAAGTCACTCGACGCCCTGCGGCAGGCGATTCTCGACTCGCTGATCCAGGGCGGGCAGTTCACGCCAGAGATGCTTGAGGCCCTGCGTGGCGACGGCGATGAACTCTCGGAGAGCAAGCTCGCCGAGTTGCTCGACGACATTGTGCAGCGCCTCATCAAAGAGGGCTTTCTCAATCTCGAACAACCGCCGGAAATGCCAGCGGGTCATCAGGACGTCACGGGTCCAGGCGGACTCGCGCAGGCCGCGGCGCGCGACGTGCAGTTCAATCTCACCGACAAAGGGATCGACTTTCTGGGCTACAAGGCGCTCCGGAACATTCTCTCCGGATTCGGGCGCTCGTCGTTCGGGCAGCACGACACCGCGTATCTCGCAACGGGCATTGAGTCCGACGGGTGGACCAAACCCTACGAGTTTGGCGATACCCTGAACCTCGACGTCACCGAAACGCTGATGCGTTCCTTGGCGCGCACCGGCTCACTCGAAGTGCCGATGGACCTCGACTATTCCGACCTGATGGTGCGGCAAGCCGAGTATCGCTCGAGCTGCGCCACGGTGCTGATGCTCGACTGCTCGCACTCGATGATTCTGTACGGCGAGGACCGTTTTACGCCGGCCAAGAAGGTTGCGCTCGCACTCACGCACCTCATTCGCACGCAGTTTCCAGCCGATACTCTGAGCGTGGTGCTGTTCCACGACAGCGCGGAAGAAATTCCGCTCGGCAAACTCGCGGGCGCTCAGGTGGGACCGTATCACACGAACACCGCCGAAAGGCTCAAGCTCGCCCGTCGCTTGCTGATGGCGCAGAAGAAGGACATGCGCCAGATCGTCATGATCACCGATGGCAAGCCGAGCGCGTTGACGATGCCGGACGGTCAGATCTATAAGAACTCGATGGGGCTCGACGCGTACGTGCTCCAGGAGACACTGAGCGAGGTGTCGCAGTGCCGGCGCTCGGGGATTGTGGTGAACACGTTCATGCTCGCGCAGGATCGTGCGCTGATGGAATTCGTGAAAATGGTGTCGGCCATAACCCGTGGACGGGCGTATTTCACCAACACCATGACCCTCGGGCAGTTTATCTTGATGGACTTCCTGAAACGAAAGACCCGTACCGTCTCGTAGTAGAGTCATGCCCGCGCGCCTTCTCACTTCCCTGCTGCTCCTGCTCCCTCCGGACACCGCCCTTCGTGCGGATGCCCGGCGCTTGGACGTGGCCGCGCGCGCCGATACCGTGGCCGACACCACCTGGTACGTCACGAATCGCGCACGGCGTGACGGCCGCGCCACGCGGGTTGCGGCGGATTCACTGGAGTTTGGCTACGTAGTGTTTCGCTTTGCCGAAACCAAGTCCACGAGCGCGAACGACCGCCTGATGGGGCGCGTGCGCGGCCAGCGCGCCGACTCGGTGACGCTCACGCGTGCGGAGTTCGTGCGGCGGCTACGCGAGTCAGACGCCCGCGCCGCCGTCCGAAAGGATGGCGCGGTGTTTTACGTACACGGCTTTGCCACCTCGTTTGGCCGCGCGATGTCGCAGAGTGCGGAGATCGCGTATCGCGGCTCCTTTGGCGGTCCGTTCATTGCGTTCTCTTGGCCAGCGCATACCGCGTTGGCTACGTGGCCGACGCCGGGCGCCATTATTTCGCGCGCGTACCGTCAGGACTCCGCCGTGGCGCACGCGAGTGAAGGCGCCCTCCGCGAAGCGCTGATGGTCGTGCGCTCCGCCGTGCGCCCGGCCGCGCTCACCGTGGTCGGTCATAGCCTCGGTGCGCAGCTCGTGGCCGAGGCACTGCGCAAGAAATCGCCGGAGCACGATGCATTGACGCGCGCGCCGCTCCGGGCGCTCGTCTTTTTCTCTGCCGACATTTCGGCGACGTGGTTCCACGACTCGGTGGGGCCGTCGGTGGCGCCGCTCGCAGCGCGCCGTGTGGTGTACTCGTCGGCCAGCGATCGCATGCTCGCTATTTCGCACGTCGTAAACCACACGCCGCGCGTCGGTCAAACGGGCACCGCTCGCGTGCTGACGGATGCGGGCGTGGAAGTGGTGGATGTCACGCGCGCCGCTCGCTCGCGGGCGCCGTGGCCGGCGGTGTTCGACCCGCATCATGCCATGCGTCTGTCTGGCACGGCGCTGTACGATTTCTTTTACGGCGTGGTGCGCGGAGAATCTGCCGCCTGCCGTGTGTACGACGGGCTCGCCTCACGCGACGCAAGTGGCGTGTACCGCATGCAACCGGCGGCTGTCCCAACGGCCGCGACCAGCTGCGCCGCGACCGGACTGTAACGGACTCGGCGTGCCGCTAGGCTTCGCCTAAGGACGGCGGCATCAGCTTGTACATCACCGGCGTGACCACACGCGCCAGCAATGTTGAGCTCACCAGACCACCGATGATCACCCAGGCCATCGGGGAGTAGAGGCCTGACCCCTGCAACGCCAGCGGTAGCAGGCCGCCGATTGCCGTGCAGGTGGTGAGCACCACCGGCAGAAAGCGAATCTTTCCGGCTCGCTCCACGGCGTCGTCTACGCTGAGCCCTTGCTCGCGGAGCTGATTGGTGAAATCGACCAGCAAGATCGAATTCTTAATTTCGATGCCGACCAGCGCTACGAACCCAATCATCGCGGTGAACGAGAGCGTGTAGCCGCTCGCCAGCAACGCCGTTAATCCGCCCACGACGCCAAGCGGAATAACGCTCGCCACAATCAACATGCCGCGGAACGTCTTAAACTCGAGCACGAGAATGGCGAGAATACCAAAGATCGCAATGAGAATGGCGGTACCGAGTCCGCCAAAACTCCGGCGTCGACTCTCCACTTCGCCCGACGCCCGCCAGGTATACCCCACCGGCAACTTCCACTGCTCGAGCTTGGCGAGCAACGCCTGCGTCACACGATCGGTGTTGAACCCCGTGCGGGTCTGCGCCGTCACGGTAACGGAACGCTCGCCATCGTAATGCTGAATAACTGGCGGTGAACTTTCAAAGCGCAACGACGCGATCTGCGAGAGGGGCACGAGATTTCCCGCGACGCTCGTGACGTACGTTTTGGCGAGCGCATCCGCCGTCTGCCGTTCGCCGCGTGGGAGTCGCACCGTGACATCGTATTCTTGCCCATCGCTGTCGCGCAGACGGCCCGCCGAGAGCCCGGCGATGCCGAGGCGCACGGTGCGGTCTACCTCCACCATCGGAATGCCGAGGAGCCCAGCCTTGCCGCGGTCAACGTCCACGCGCAAATCCGTGCGCTTCACGCGCAGTGGGTTGACGACGGTCCGTGTGCCCGTGGTGCTGTCCATCTGGTGCTCGAGCTGTTCCGCCAGCAAGCGCAGGGTGTCGAGATCACGTCCGTGAATCCGAACCGCAATTGGCGCATCAATCGGCGGGCCATTCTCAAATTCCTTGACTTCGATGCGGGCGGACGGATATGCGTCAAACACGGCGCGCAAGGAATCGAGCATCGCCGGCGTCTGTCGTCCATCGTAGCGGTCGAGCAGCACGAACAGGTCGCCCACCGCCGTGTTTTCGTTTTGCGACAGGACGTTGTAGTAGATCACCGGATTGCCGCGTCCGATATTCGCGTATACATGTTGGATGCCGGGCCGACCGTTGAGTGCGCGCTCCACAAACCGGACCGCTGAGTCGGTCGTCGCGAGCGACGCCCCGTCTGGTCCGCGCACCGTCACCATGAACTGCGGCGTGCCCGCTTTGGGAAAGAGCGAAAATCCAATAAACGGCACCATACCCAGTGATGCCACCGCCAAGATCACGGCAGCAAACATCGCGGTTTTCGGCCGTGCAAGCGCGCGATGCAAAAAGCGCGAGTAGGTGAGTTCGATGCCACGGTTCAACAGCTGCAGCGCGCGGTTGCCGTGCGGATCATCTTGCTCACGCAAAATGAAACTCGCCAAGAACGGCACCACGGTCAGCGACACGAGCAGCGACGCGAGAATCGTGAACACCACCGCCGCCGGTAGCCCGCGAATGAACTCCCCCGCCCCCTCCGGCAACATGAGAATGGGGACGAACGCAAATACCAGCGTCGCCGTGGTTCCGAGTACCGCCACGAAAATCTGCTGCGTCGCGGCAATCGCCGCCTCGGCGCGCGAATATCCCTCGCGCAAGAAGCGTGAGATATTCTCCACCACCACAATGGAGTCATCCACTAACAAGCCGAGCGCCACCACGAACCCGCTGATCGAGATCTGGTTGATGCTAAAACCCGTGAGCTTGAGCAGCGTGATGCCGATGGCCAGCGAGAGGGGAATCGAGACCATCACGATGCCCGACGCACGCCATCCCAGTGGTAGCAACGTGATGATGACGAGCAGGATGGCAATGAGAAAGTCTTCACTCAACCGCCCGATGCGCGCGCGCACATTGGCGGACTGGTCGAAGCCGCGCCCCATCGCCATGCCGCGCGGCAAGCGTTTTTCGAACGTCGCGAGCCGCGCGTACACGGAATCGCGCACCGCCAGAATATTCTGCCGATCCTTCATATTCGCGGTGACCCAGACGGCGCGGTGGCCGTCGAAGCGCGCCGACACCGCTTGCTCCTCGTAGTCCCACGTGACCTGCGCCACATCGCCGAGGCGCACCACGGCTCCGCCGCCACCGCCAACGACCGTTTCGCGGACCTGCTCGATCGACCGATAGCTTCCGTTGGTTTTGACGTTGAACTTGCGACCACCGGCGTCGATGCTGCCGCCGGGAATGTTTGCACTCTCGCTGCCGATGGCGTTGAGGACTTGCCCGAGCGCGAGGTGCATCGTGGAGAGGCGACCCAGGTCAATGGCGACGCGCACCTCGCGACGCGGATACGCCCAGACCTGCGAGCGCTTGATGCCCGGCACCTTCTCTAACTCATCGCGCAGCGCGCGCGCTTGCCGGTCGAGATCCGTGTACGAGGCGCTATCGGATACGAGCGCGACTTGCGTGATGTTCACGTCCGACGGATCGAACCGCATCACGTCGAGGCGGGCGAGATCGGGGGGCAGCGACGCGCGCAGGCTATTCACCTCGCGCAGCACTTCGTCGTATTTCTTGTCCGCGTCCACCGAGAAATCGAACTCGATATTTACCAGCCCAGCCCCGTCATTGATAAACGTCTTGACCCGCGCCACATCGTCGAGCGCGCGCAGCCGTTTTTCAATGGGGTCAATAATCAACTGCTCCATGTCCGTGGGACCGGCGCCGGGATACACGGCCACGATCGTATAGTTCGGAAACGGAAACGACGGGTCTTCCGTGCGCGGAATGGTGAGCAGGGCGTTCAGCCCCATTGCCAGCAGGGCGATGAACGCAACGATCGTAAACGGCCGGTTCTTAACCGAAAACTCGGCGATCCTCACGGAGCGGTCTTCCCGGGCATCACCACGCGCTGGCCGTCACGCAGCCAAGCGCCGCCCGCCACGACGACCGTCGCGGTGGTGTCGAGACCGCCGAGCACCGCTACGCGGGCCCCGTCGAGCGCGCCGACGCGAATGCGGCGGCGCTGCGCCGACACGCCGTCGGGCGCGAGCACAAACACGGTCGCCGAGTCACCGTGCGCCTCAAGCAGCGCCTCCACCGGAACGGTGGGCACGAGTCCAGCACGAGGCGGCACGAGCTCCACGCGCCCCACCAGCCCACTCGCCAGCGCGCGCGCGGCGTCCCCGAGCGAGACCTCTACATCGTAGGTTCCCGTTCCCGGTGTGGCCGAGGCCGCGACCTGCGTCACGCGACCGGTGAATGTTTCACCGGGAATCGCCTCAAAGCGCACCGACGCGGCATCGCCCACGCGCACGCGCACCGCTTCGCGATCCGGAAGTCCGGCACGCAGCACCACCCCGCGACGGTTGGAACGAAAGAGCACCACCGGCGCACCGGGCGCCACCAGCTGTCCTGGCTCTGCCATCCGGCGCAACACCACACCTGCGAACGGGGCGCGAACCACCGCATACCGCCGATTGAACTCGGCGATCTTCACATTCTGCTGCCACACGTCGCGCTGCGTGGTGACGTCCTGCAGTTGTTCGAGCGTCGCCACGCTGTCCTTATACAGTGACTTGACGCGCGCAAAGTCGCGATCGGCCTTGGCTGCACCAAGCTTGGCCTTCTCAACTTCGGCGTTGATCTCGGTGTGAGCTAACTGCGCGAGCACCGCACCTTCGTGCACCGTCTGCCCCGGTTCGGCAGACACGGTCTCCACGACGCCGCCAATTTTAAACGCGAGCGGCAATTCTTCTTTGGCGCCGAGCGTTCCGGTGGCAAAGATCGTCGGTGCGGCAGGAGCCATCGCGACGCGCGCCACCGCCACGGATTGCGCGGACGATTGCGGGGGCGGTGCCGCCTCGGTGCGCGTGCACGACGCGAGGGCGAGGAGGGCGAATCCGGGGAGGAGTTTCAGCATCACGGCAGCGTCCTTGGGTACAGTGCGGCGGCGCGGTCGAGTTCGACGCGCCGCGCGAAATAATCGTAGCGGGTGATCAGGCGGTTGAGTTCGGCGGCGGTGAGCGCGGTGCGTACATCGAGAAGATCGATTTGCGGCGCCATGCCTTCTTCGTAGCGCCGGCGCACCAACTCCCACGAGCGGCGGGCGGCCGCGACGCGATCCTCGGCGGTGGTGGTGGCCTGCCGTGATACCAGCGCGGCCTGATGGGCCGTGCGAACCTGCAGTTCAATTTGCCGGTCCACGAGCGCCGACTGATTCCCCAGCCGATCGGCGTCGAATCCCGCCTGATGGGCGCGGGCGGCGTCCTGCGCGCCGTTAAACAGGTTCCAGCTTAGCACGAGCGACGTGGTCGTAAAATCGGCGTCGCGCGCGAACCGATATTTATTGCCCTGAATTCCGTAGTCGAGCGCCACCGCAACGGAGGGGAGAAAACTGGCGAGCGCGAGCCGGCGTGACGCGCGCGCGGCGCCTTGGGCAAAGGCCAGTTGCCGGCGTTCCGCGCGCGCGCTCATGGCGTGCGTGATCGCCGCGTCGAGTGAGGGAAGCGAATCGATACCGAGCGCAGCGTCGTCGAACTCGGGGAGCGGCGCGTCGAGCGGACGCTCCACGAGCAGGTTGAGATATTCCGTCGCGGCAGTGAGTTGACGCGCGGCATCGGCCTGCTGCTGTTGCAGTTCACTGCGCGACGCACGCGCACGGTAGAGGGCGTCTGGCGTTGCCTTGCCCGACTGCACGAGGCGGTCGGCCAGGCGCACGGCTTCTTCGGCGAGCGGGAGTGCCGCCGCATAGATGGCGACGGCCTGCTTGGCTTTTTGCGTGGTGAGGTAGGCGGCGCGTATGTCGTGCGCGGCCTGCCGCGTGGCGGCGTCGCGTTGCGCGAGTTGTGCGTCGCGCAGGCTGGTGGAAATTTGATAGGCCGCGAGGATGGCCGGCTGAAAGATCGGCTGCGCGATGCGCACCGACGTTTCCTGTTTGACCGGAAGCCGCAGGTCGAGGTTGGTGGGAAATTTCTCGGCGTGCATCAATTGATTGAGCGCACCGAACGCCGGATTGATGAGCGATCCAATATCAACGACGTTGCCGGCAACCTGACTGTAGCGCGCGTTGACCGTGGCCGACGGGAGGAACCGCCCGCGCGCTTCATCGACTTGGGCTTCGGCGCGCGCCGTGGCGAGTTGTTCCTGCTTCTGGGTGCGGCTGGCGCGGAGGGCATCGGTCACGAACGCGTCGAGCGATGCCTGCGCCGCCAGTGGGGCGGCGACGGCGGAGGCGACGAGCAGGACCGACGGGAGGTAGGAGTTGCGGAGCATTGGGGGCGTTGCTATTTCTAGAGTGAAAGCTCTACTTTGAAGTTGAAATTAGAGCGCTCGCTCTATTTGTCAATACTAGACCATTCGCTCTACTTCGACTCTGTTTCCCTATGACACCATCCCGCCCGAAAGCCACCCGAACGCCCAGCCCACAGGCCGCTGGTAGCGCCGTGGGCGCACGGTCGCCCCGTCGCGGCCGTACCAAGCCAGCTGGCCACTCGGGCAAGGCGGCCGCCGCCGAGAGCGTGCCAGCCGCCGAACTCGGCGCCCCACGAGCGCCCCAGCAGTCGCGCGGTCAGAAGCGTGTCGAGGAAATCCTCGATGCCGCCGAAGCCGTGATCGCTGAGGTGGGCGTCGAAGGCGCGACCACCAATGCCATTGCCGAACGGGCAGGGTCGTCGGTGGGATCGCTCTATCATTTCTTTCCGAGCCGCGACGCCATCATTCAGGCGCTGGCACGCCGGTTCCAAGGGTATGCCAGCCAGTCGAACGCACAGGCCATGCCGCCCGACGCCATCACGCTCCCGCTGGAGCAGCTGTTCGAACGGATTGTGACGGCGCAGGTGCGGCTCGTGGAAAAGCATCCGTCCTTTCAGATGGTGCATGATGCCGTCTGCCACGACCCGCGCGCCCTCGCCGACTTTCAGGCCATGCGCAACGCCATCATAGGTCAGGTGGAATGGTTTCTCGCTGCGCGCTACCCGCACATGCCCAAGCGTGACCGGCAACCCGTGGCGCGGCTGGCCGTCATCGTCGTGCACCACACCCTCGACGAAGCGCAACTGGTGCCCGTGGAGCTACAGCCGGCCATCCTGCGCGAGTTACAGCGCATGCTCGTGCGCTACTTCGAACCCCTCGATGCCAAGTACGGCGTACCCGCACCACGGCATTAGTTTTCACGCACGATGTTATCTGCTCTCTCCGCCGGCCTGCTCGGATTCCTCCTCGGGCTCAAACACGCCACCGACGCCGATCACGTGGTGGCGGTGACGGCCATTGTCGCGCGGGAGCGGACGTTCCGCCGCGCTGCTTGGATTGGTGGACTCTGGGGGATTGGGCATTCGCTCACGGTGTTTGTGGTGGGTGGCGCCATTGTCGTGTTTCGACTGGTGATTCCGCCACGCGTGGGGCTCGGCCTTGAGTTTGGGGTCGCGCTGATGTTGATCCTCCTCGGCTTCTCGAATTTGCGCGGCTCAAGTGCGGACGCAGCCTCCCACACTCACCCGCACCCGCACCCCTTCAATCCGCGGCGCCCGGTGATGGTTGGCATCGTGCACGGACTCGCGGGTTCGGCAGCGGTGGCGATTCTCGTGCTCACCGCGATCCCCGACACCTGGTGGGCGCTCGCGTACCTCTTGGTGTTTGGGGTGGGGACGATTGTCGGCATGATGGTTGTGACGGGTCTTCTCGCCGCGCCGGCCGTGTACGCGGGGGAACGGATGGTCCAGTTCCAGCGCGGTATCCGCCTTGCGGCAGGGACGCTGAGCGTCGTGTTCGGATTGCTCCTCGCGCGCGAGATCGTGATCAACGGCGGGCTGTTCCGTGCCGTGCCGCAATGGAGTCCGCGCTAGACCACTCCGCACGGCGTTACCTTTCGCCGCGATGCCGCGACGATCTCCTACGCAAAAAAGGACCACGCGACCGGCGGCCGCCGCGCCGACGATTTCGCCCGACGCCGCCCGCGCATTTAGCACCGCGTTGCGACGCTGGTTCCGCCGCAACTCACGCGCGTTACCGTGGCGCGAAACGCGTGATCCGTACCGCGTGCTCGTGTCGGAGCTGATGCTGCAGCAGACACAGGTCTCGCGCGTGGTGGACTTCTATGAACGGTTCCTGACGCGCTTCCCCACCCTGCAGACACTCGCGGACGCGCGTCCGGCCCACGTGATGGAAGCGTGGGAAGGACTCGGCTACTATGCCCGCGCACGCAATCTTCACAAGTTGGCGCGGCACGTCACCCGTGACGGCGCCGACGGCACGTTGCCGAATCACCCCGATGCGCTCGTGTTGCTCCCTGGTGTCGGCCGCTACACGGCGGGCGCAGTGGCGAGCTTCGCGTATGAACGGCGCGCATCGCTCGTGGACACGAACGTGGCTCGGGTGCTGGCGCGTGTCTTTGCGCCGCGCCTCAACCCCAAGCGTCCCCGCGACCTCACACGGCTTTGGGAGATCGCCGAGTCGGTGTTGCCACGCACGGGGAAAGCGGCGTGGACACACAATCAAGCGGTGATGGAGCTCGGCGCGCTGGTGTGTACCGCGCGCGTGAAGCACTGCGGCAAATGTCCGCTGGCGCGCCACTGTAAAAGCGTCGAACGATAAGTGCACGGAAACACACGAAGCGCGCCGGCAGTTGCCGGCGCGCTTCGTGTGTTGCGGTGACGGCGCGAACCGCGAGGAGCGGTTGGCGCGACCTTCGTTTACTTCAGGATCTTGTGCCGGTAGTCGAGATCCGTCTTGTACGGCCGTTCGGCGTTGCCCGTGTAGATCTGGCGGGGGCGGGCGATCTTCTGTTCCTTGTCGAGGAGCAGCTCTTCCCACTGCGACAGCCAGCCCGTGGTGCGGGCGATGGCGAACAGCACCGTGAAATAATCCGTCGGGAAATGCATGGCCCGATAGATCAGCCCGGTGTAGAAGTCCACGTTCGGGTACAGCTTGCGCTTGATGAAGTATTCGTCGCTGAGGGCGATGCGCTCGAGTTCCAGCGCGATCTCCATGTCGCGGCTCATGCCGGTGACCTTGAGCACTTCGTCGCAGAGCTTCTTCACGATCTTGGCGCGCGGATCGTAGCTCTTGTACACGCGGTGACCAAAGCCCATGAGACGGCTCTCGCCCTTGCCGCTCTTCACATTCTCAATGAAGGCTGGGATGTTCTTGACGTCGCCGATCTCCTCGAGCATGCGGAGCACGGCTTCGTTGGCGCCACCGTGCAGCGGGCCATAGAGCGCGGCCACACCAGCCGCGATCGCCGAATACGGATCGACATGCGAGGAACCCACGGCGCGCACCGCGTTGGTGGAGCAGTTCTGCTCGTGGTCCGCGTGCAGGATGAAGAGAATGTCGATCGCCTTGGCGAAGATCGGGTTGGCTTCGTACTTAGGCTCCGACATACGCGCAATCATCGAGAGGTAGTTCTCGGCGTACGGCAGCGAGTTGTCGGGATAGATGAAGGGGAGCCCCTTCACGTGACGATACGCGAACGCGGCGATCGTCGGCATCTTGGCGATCAGGCGCGTGAAGGCAATGTCGCGTTCGTTTTTGTCGTGAATGTTCTTGGCGGTCGGGTAGAACGACGACAGCGCCGCGACACCCGCCGTGAGCATCGACATCGGATGCGCATCGTAGCGGAACCCTTCGAGGAACCGCTTGATGTTTTCGTGCACATACGTGTGATAGGTGATTTCCTGCACCCATTGGTCGTATTCGACCTGCGTCGGCAGCTCGCCGTGACGCAGCAGCCACGCCACCTCGAGGAAGCTCGCCTTTTCGGCCAGCTGTTCAATGGGATAGCCGCGATAGCGGAGAATGCCCCTGTCGCCATCGATGAAGGTGATCGCGCTACGGCACGACGCGGTGTTCATGAACGCCGGGTCGTAGCCCATGATGCCGAAATCATCGGCATTCACTTTGATCTGCTTCAGGTCCGAGGTGCGAATGGTCTCGTCGGTGATCGGCGCGAAATACACTTTGCCGGTGCGCGAGTCTTTGATCTCGAGATGGTCGCCTGCGGGCGCGGTGCCCGCGGCTCCTTTGGTCGCTGATTCAGTCATGGCCGCCATGGTTCGAATGCCCAATGCTACGAGTGATCCAAGTCGGGAACTCGCAACGGTTCATGCGGTTACCGCTTGGACGTGAAAGATACTACGTGCTCGCGGCGGTGGTATCCGGAGAAGCGTAGGGAAGCGGGTCAGGGGTTGGACGATGGAGCGGTCAGGGAAATGCTGGTTACCGTCAAGTCTTTGCGCGACTTGCCGATACGGACGGTATCGAAGCACGGATACCGGCGTCGGCTGCAGGTGCGGTCATAGCTGTGTCCTCATTCGACAGGGTGCCCCGTTTGACCTATCAACGCATCCGCCGACCACGACCAGTAATGAACGCCGGGGCCTGCGGCAGAGGAGAATTGCACATGCAGTGGTTTCTGGATCTCCCGATTTCACGCAAGCTACTCGGCTCGTTTTTGGTGCTCGCCACAGTCGCCGTGGCGACGGGCCTGCTCGGCGTGCGCGGCATCAAAGCCGTGAGCGCCGCCGATGACCTGGTTGAGTCCAAGGTCACGCAGCCGATGAACGACCTCGCCTCACTGGCCAAGCTGCAACAGCGCTCGCGCATCAATGTGCGCGACCTTCTGCTTCCCGGCACTCCCGAGGACGACTCGAGATTCAAGGCTAATCACGAGGCCATCGCCAAGGAAATGGACAGCTTGAATGCGGTGTTCAAAGCCACCTTGATCACGCCGGCGGGAATTGAACAGTTCGCAGAGTACGAGAAGGCGCTGCTGATCAGCCGCAAAACAGAGTTGGAGGTCATCGCGCTGGCCGAAGCAAAGAAGGATCTCGAAGGGATCGCCCTGATGCGCGGCCGCGGGATAGGAGAACAGAAAGCCACTGAAACCGCCATCGACAAACTCCGCGCCTCCAAGCTCGCGGTGGGCAAACAGTACGCAAAGGATGGCGAAGCGGCGGCCACTCAGGCCGAATATTTCATGGCCGGTGCCATCGCGATCGCCTTCATTGCTTCTATTCTCATCGCGTTGTTCATCTCCCGCATCATCGCGGGCGGCATCGCGGAAGTGTCCGAGCGCTCCGAAGCCCTGCGCAGCCGACTGATTGCCGGCCTGACGCGGCTCGGCGACGGACTCGCGCACGGGGACCTCTCGCAAACAGTGAACGAGACGGTCGAGCCGCTGAAGGTCAAGTCAAAGGATGAGATGGGGTCGTTGGCCGTCACGGTCAACGAGATCATCGACGACTCGCAGCACCTCGCGACCTCGTTTGGCGAGGCCACGTTGCGCCTGCGCAACGTGATTACCGAAACGAACCGACTCATCGCAGAAGCCAACGCCGGCCGCCTGACCGTGCGCGCCGATGCCACGCAGCACGAAGGCGTGTACCGCGAAATGCTCGAAGGCACCAATAAGATGCTCGACACCCTCGCGCGTCCATTACAGGAAACCTCGGCCGTCCTCGGCCGGATCGCGGCCAAGGATCTCACGGCAACGCTCGAGGGCGATTACCGGAACGATCTTGCGGACCTCAAGGAAGCGGTCAACCAGGCGGTCGCCAACCTTGACGTGACGATGTCGGAAGTGGCGTCGGGCGCTGAGCAGGTGGCGGCCGCGTCATCGCAGGTGGCCACGGGGAGCCAGTCGTTGGCACAGGGGACGTCGCGTCAGGCCAGCGCGCTCGAAGAAGTGTCGTCGAGTCTCGCCGAAGTGGCGTCGATGAGCCGCTCCAACGCGGCCAACGCCAAGGAAGCCCAGACGATCGCCGATGGCGGGCGCGCCAGCGCCCACAACGGCGTGGAAGGGATGCGCAAACTGACGGAGGCCATGCACCGCATCAAGGGCGCATCGGACGCCACAGCAAAGATTGTAAAAACGATCGACGAGATCGCGTTCCAGACGAACCTCTTGGCGCTCAACGCGGCCGTGGAAGCCGCCCGGGCTGGCGATGCCGGCAAGGGGTTCGCGGTGGTCGCCGAAGAAGTGCGGAGCCTGGCCATGCGTTCGGCCGAGGCCGCTAAGAGCACGTCGGCACTCATTGAGGAGGCGGTTCAGAGCACGGCCACCGGTGTGGCGTTGAACGAAACGGTCCTCAGCGCGCTGAATGACATCGACAAGCAGGTGAACCGCTTGGGTGAGATGATGGCGGAGATTTCCGCCGCGAGCGCGGAACAGACGCAGGGTGTGGATCACATCAGCAAGGCGGTGGGTGACATCAGCCAGCTGACGCAGGAAGCGGCGGCCAACTCCGAGGAATCGGCGGCGGCGTCGGAAGAAATGAGTGCCCAGGCTGCGCAGTTGCAGTCGGTGGTGGGCGAGTTCACGCTGGCATCGTCGCAGGGGAAGAAGCCGGCGCAGGTTCGTCAGGCCGCGCCTCGCCGCAATGCGGCGCAGCCGGCCTCGACGGCTCCGAAGGCGAAGCCACGGGCGCAGGTGGCCACCGCGTTTGCGGCGGCCGATGCTGAGGCGCTCTCCTCGTTCTGAGGTCCGCGCAGGAATCGCTGCACTGACGCAAGATGCGGGACGCGCTGGGTTAGCAGCGACGTCGGCCCCCGTACTCGGAAGAGTACGGGGGCCGACGAGCTAGCGGGCGGTGACCGCGAACTGCGACGGCAGCACGGTTACGTGATTGCGACGTATGCAACGCACGAACGGTGGCAAACTATGTACAATACGGGATGACGAGTATTGGGTCACTTCTGCCCGGCACGCCTGCGCGGAGCGCCGCACCGTCCGGCGATACGCTGCGGCCTTTTGCGTTTCAGTCGGCCGATGACGTGCTCGCCACGCTGGAGAGCCGACGCGCGGGGTTGTCGCCCGACGAAGTCGAACAGCGGCGCGCCCAGTTCGGCCACAACGAAGTGGCGCACGAGAAGCCGCCGTCGTGGTTCGCGCAGTTCTGGCATGCCCTAGCCACGCCGTTCACGCTCGTGCTGCTGGCACTCGCCGGTGTCTCGTGGGCAACCGGTGACCGCGACGCGGCGCTGATTATTGGATCGATGGTCGCCCTCGCCACCATTCTGCGCTTCGCTCAGGAATATCGCTCCAACAAGGCTGCGCTCACGTTGCGCGCGATGGTGCGCACGAGCGCCCTCGTGGAGCGCGAGGAAGTGGACGACGAAGGGGTCTCCAAGGGATCCAAGCGCGTCGAGATGCCGATTGAGGAGTTGGTTCCCGGTGACATTGTGCACCTTGCCGCTGGTGACATGATTCCGGCCGACGTGCGGTTGCTTTCGGCCAAGGACGTGTTCGTCAGTCAGTCCGCCCTCACCGGCGAGGCACTCCCGGTCGAAAAGAGCGACGTGCCTCCCACGGACCTCACCGGCGCGGTCACCGATCTCCCGACGCTGTGCTTAATGGGGACGAGCGTGATCAGCGGAGCCGCCGTTGCCGTCGTGGTGAATACTGGTGGGCGCACCACATTTGGATCGATGGCGCGCGGACTCGTGGGGCAGCGCGTCACCACGGCCTTTGACATTGGCGTCAACAAGGTGAGTTGGCTGCTGATCAAGTTCATGGCGGTGATGGTGCCCATTGTGTTCGTGATCAATGGGCTCACCAAGGGGAACTGGCTTGAGGCGTTCTTGTTCGGCATGGCGGTGGCGGTGGGGCTTACGCCAGAGCTGTTACCGATGATTGTCACCGCCAATCTCGCGAAGGGCGCGGTGGCGATGTCCAAGCGCAAAACGATCGTCAAGCGTCTCAACGCCATTCAGAACTTTGGCGCGATGGACGTGCTCTGTACCGATAAAACGGGCACGCTGACGCAGGACCACATCATCCTCGAGCAGCACCTCAACGTGGTGGGCGAGGAGGATGACTCCGTCCTCGACCTCGCCTACCTCAACAGCTACTACCAAACCGGCCTCCGCAACCTGCTCGACGTGGCCATTCTCGAGCACGGCGAACTGCACGACATCCTCGGCGTCGACAACGTCTGGAAAAAGGTGGACGAGATTCCGTTCGACTTCGTGCGCCGGCGGATGAGTGTGGTGTTGGATCGAAACCGCGAAGTGCACGAGCTCATCTGCAAGGGCGCCGTCGAGGAGATTATTGGGTGCTGCACGCAGGTCCGCGACGAAGACCGCATTGAACCGCTCGACGCCGACGCGATTGAAGCGGCCAAGGAAGTCGCGCGGGAACTGAATGAAGACGGCCTTCGTGTGGTGGCGGTGGCGTACCGCGAGTTCCCGACGCGGCAGCATCCGTTCACGGTGGCCGACGAGTGTGAAATGATCCTCGCCGGCTTCATTGCCTTTCTCGACCCGCCGAAGGAATCCGCACGACCGGCGCTCGAAGCACTCCGCAAGAGCGGCGTGCGCGTGAAGATTCTCACCGGCGACAACGATGCGGTGACGGTCAAGATCTGCCACGACGTGGGGCTCGAGGCGGGCGAGGTGGTGCTCGGCACCGTAGTCAGCGCCACAAGCGATGTGGAACTGGAAGCGCTCGCCGATCGCACGACCGTCTTTGCGAAACTCTCGCCGCAGGATAAAACGCGCATTGTGCAAGCGCTACGGCGACGCGGTCACACCGTGGGATTCCTCGGCGACGGCATCAACGACGCCGGCGCGTTACGCGAAGCCGATGTCGGTATTTCCGTGGACACGGCCGTGGACATTGCCAAAGAATCGGCCGATATCATTCTGCTCGAAAAGAGTCTGATGGTGCTGGAGGAAGGCGTCATCGAGGGGCGCAAAACGTTCGGCAACACCATCAAGTACATCAAGATGGCGGCGAGTTCGAACTTCGGAAATGTGTTTAGCGTACTCGCGGCGAGTGCGTTCCTCCCATTTCTGCCGATGCTCCCCGTGCAGATGCTCACGCAGAACCTGCTCTATGATTTTTCGCAGGTGGCCATTCCCTGGGATGACCTCGACCCCGAGTATCTCGACGTTCCGCGCCAATGGAAAGCGGATGACATTGGGCGCTTCATGTTGTTTGTGGGGCCCATCAGTTCGGTATTTGACATCGCCACGTTCCTGTGCCTCTGGTACGTGTTCGGTGCGGACGGCCTCGAGCACGCGTCGTTGTTCCAAGCAGGGTGGTTCATTGAAGGGCTGCTCTCGCAGACACTGATCGTGCACATGATCCGCACGGAGAAAGTGCCCTTCCTCCAGAGCCGAGCGAGTTGGCCCGTGTTGGTGATGACCGCGCTCGTGATGACGGCGGGAATCGCGATTCCGTATCTCCCGCTCGGCGCGAAGCTCGGCTTTGAGCCGCCACCTGGGTTGTACTTTCTCTTCCTCGGCATGGTGCTTGGCTGCTATCTGATGCTCACGCAGATCGTAAAGCGCTGGTATCTGAAGAAGTTCAGGACCTGGCTCTAGGGCGCACCGACGTGGCACGCGTGGCACGCGTGGCACGCGTGGCTGGCGTTGCGCGCGAGCCGGAGCCACCGCCCACCGCGCCCACCGTTGCTAGGTTCGCGCCGCCACGATCCCCGAGATCGCCGAGATCAGGTCGAACGGCCGATACGGCTTGAGCAATACGTGGTGCGCGCGTAGGCGCTCCGTGGAGAGCATGGCAGCGCTGTCATAGCCCGTAGTCAGTAGCACGGTTGCCTGCGGATAGCGCGCCTGTAGCGCCGCCGCCAGTTCCACGCCGTTCATCTCCCCCGGCAGAATGAGGTCGGTGAACAGCACGTCGATGGCGACGTCGGTTTCGTGCGAGAGCTTCAGCGCGGCCATCGCGTCGGATGCCTCGAGCACACGGAAGTTGGCCTCGCGGAGCAGGCGCGCCGCCATATGCCGCAGGGCAGGCTCATCCTCCACGAGCAGCACCACCTCGCCGTGGCCGCGCATCGTCGGTTCCTTCTGCGCGGCCGCAGAGCCCTCGGAAAGCGACTGCGGGAACCAGAGCCGGAAGGTGGTGCCTTGGCCGAGTTCGCTCTCGACCGTCGCCGCGCCACCGTGCTGCTTGATCTCCGATGCGACCATCGCGAGCCCGAGCCCAGTACCATGTTCCGCCGATTTCGTGGTGTAGAACGGCTCAAAAATGTGCGGAAGGACGTCGGGCGCAATCCCCGCGCCGCTGTCGATGACGCTGACACACACCCAGTCGTGCAACGCTCCTTCCGGGCCGAGCGACGGTGGCGGCAGCGGAGAGACCGCGACGACGACGCGCAGGACGCCCCCCTCCGGCATTGCGTCGCGCGCGTTGAGCGCGAGGTTGAGCACCATCTGGTCAATGAGCCCGGCGTCGCCGTGCACGATGCAGGGGCCATGCGCGTTGACATCGACGCGGATGCGTTCGCCGAGCATGCGTCCGAGGAGCCGCGTGAGGGCCCGCATCGTTTCGGCGACGTCCACCTTCGCGCGCACCATGGCGCGCTTGCGCGAGAACGCCAGCAGGTGACGCGTCACGCTGGCCGCGCGCTCGGAGCTCGCGGCGATGTCGTCGATGAGGGACCGCGCGTCCTCCGAGAGGGTCTCGTCCTCCTGCAGCATGGACGCGCTGCCTATGATCACGGACAGCAGGTTGTTGAAATCGTGGGCGATGCCGCCCGTCATGTGACCGATCGCCTCCATCTTCTGCGCCTGCATCAGCTGTTCATACAGCCGGGAGCGCTCGGCGTCCGCCGCCAGCCGGTCGCTGACGTCGCGGGCGATGATCGTCAGCAGCGGCACGCCGTCGACGATCACGCTGGAGATGGACGCGGTGAGGAAGAAGCGCTCCCCGTTCGCTCGCAGCGCAGGAACCGCCTCCTCCTCGCCGCACATTCGGCGGACGGCGTTATCCGCCGAGAACTGACCGAGCCGCTCGTGATGTCGCGCCCGCGAACTCTCGGGGATGAAGCGCTCCAGCGACTGGCCGATCACGTCACTTGCCGCGCACGCGAAGATGCGTTCGGCCGCAGCATTGAACAGGAGAATTCTGCCGGAACGGTCGGTGGAGACAATCGCGTCGAGCGCCGTGTCAACGAGTGCGCGATAACGGGCAAGGCTCGCCGTGAGTTCGCGCTGGCTCTCCTGCGCCTCGGTGACGTCGCGGAGCACACCGTACATGCGAAGCGGCGTGCCGTCCGGCCGAACGACCTCGACAGCGTCGCCCTCGACCCATCGAACGGTTCCATCGGTGCGGGTGATGCGGAAAAGCTTGGTGCTCGCGCGGGCGTCGAACCGTCCCGCGTCCGACGGCTCGCCGACTGCGGCGGCCTCGAAATCGCGGCGGATATTGGCGGCCTGCATTTCGCGATCATCCGGGTGCGTCATCGCGAGATAGTCGGCGCCACGTCCGGTGAACTCGCCGCGCGAAATGCCGTAGATGCGCAGCATCTCGTCGTTCCAGACGGTCTCGTCGGTTACGGCGTCCCAGTCCCAGAACCCGAGCCCCGCGAGCTGGTGAGCCTGTTGCAGGCGCGCGCGCGAGAGCTCGCGGGCCGCCTCGTGGCCAAAACCGTCTGCGGTCAGTACGCGCCAGTCGCCCGGACCAGCATGGCGGTCGTCGTCGTGGCGTTTCGTCACCGGCTCGCGCGGCACCGTCATCTGCGGTAATCCAGTTCGTGCGCTCCATCGGGCGCGTGGAATGCCGAGGGGGGGGGGACTCGGCCGGACAATCGCAAGAAACTACGACGTCGCCAACTGACGCGCCGTCAGCGGAAACCCGTCCGCGGGTAGAGGCTTCCCCGACGCGCCAGCGGCGACGGGCGATGTGAGAACGGGGGCGCCGCATGCTGCGTCGCCCCCGTCTCACATTACGCGGCCAACGACTACGGCAGCGGCTTCACCCGCTTGCCCCACGTCGGCGATGCCGGCTCCTTGGTGGCGCGTTGCACCGGCTTCGCTGCCAACTGCTTGAGCGCTTCCTGAATGGCACGTTCGAGCTGCGGGTCGCGTCCGGCCGCCATATCCTTGGGCCAGTTCTCTACGTCAATATCTGGTGCCTGCCCGACATTCTCGACGTCCCACTTGTCGTCGCGCCGGAAGAAGCCGCCACGCGGTGCGATCATTGAGCCGCCGTCAATGAAGCCTGGTGTGTCGGCCGTGTGCACAAGGCCGCCCCACGTGCGCTTACCAACCAGCGTGCCGATCTTGCGGTTGTGGAACATCCAGGGCATGAGGTCGCCGCCGGAGCCCGCCATTTCGTTGATAATCATCACCTTCGGGCCCCAGATGCCGGCCGCCGGACTCGTGAACGGCATACGGTCACCGGCCACGTTGTTGAAGTAGCCGTCAAAGTCGCGCTGCAGTACGTCAATGATGTAATCGGCCGCCTGTCCGCCGCCGTTGAAGCGTTCGTCAATCACCGCGCCTTTGCGATCCTGCTGAGCGAAGTAGTAGCGATTGAAGCTCGTGTAGCCCGGCTGACCGGTGTTGGGCAGATAGACGTACGCGAGTTGTCCCTTGGAGAGCGAGTCCACCACGCGACGATTGTGTTCCACCCACGCGCGGGTGCGGAGCCCCTGATCGTTGGCGATCGGCACCACGGTCACACGACGCGCGCCCTCGAGCTGCGGCTTGTCGTTGAGACTCAGCACCACCTGACGATTCGCGGTGCCATCGAGCAGACGATAGATGTTATCCGGCGTCTTGAGCTCTTCGCCATTCACGGCCACGATGTAATCACCAACCTTTGCATCGAGCCCCGGTTCGCCGAGCGGCGCGCGGAGGTCGGGGTTCCAGCTTTCGGCATCGAAAATCTTGCTGATGCGGTAACGCCCCTGCTCAATGGTGAGATCGGCGCCCAACTGTCCGCCCGTGGACGCTGGCACGTCGGGCATATCGCCGCCACGCACGTACGAGTGACCGACGGCGATTTCCGAGCCCATCATATCAAGCAGATAATTGAGATCGGCGCGGTGGTTTACGAATGGCAACAGCTGACCGTAGAGTTGCTTCATACGCGGCCAGTCGGAGCCGTGCATGTTCGGCACGTACAAATAGTCGCGCTGGTTGCGCCACCCTTCATTGAAGATTTGCGCAAACTCGAGTTTGGGATCGATCTGCGCGCGCAGCGAGGCGTTGAGACGTCCAGCGCCCGCCTGCGGCGGCGTACGGTCGGCGTCGACGATAAACAGATTGGCACCGCCCCCCGCCCCGCCCGCAGCGGCACCGCGGCCACCGCCGCCGCCACCACCGCGATACAACAGTTTGTGCCCGTCGAGACTCACGTCATAGTCGGCAACGCCGGACACGAACGCCGTCGCGCGCCGATCACGCAGCTGATACCGGTGGAGGGTGTTCCCCGCCCCGCCTGCACCGCCACGTCCGCCACCACCACCGGCGGTGCCAGAGGCCGGCGTCGGTTCGAGGAAGTACACCGTGCCGGCAGCACCGGCCTTGAGGCGAGTGTATTGACGTTCGGCGATCCCCGGTACGGCGAGAATGCGATTGCTGATGCCGTCAAAGTCGATGTCCACCGTCACCGCCGCGCTCCGCGGCGTGGCCGGACGTTCGGCAGCGGTAGCGGCAGCGTCCGGTGCTGCGGCGCCCGCACCGGCGCCGCGTCCACCGCGTCCACCGGCTGCGCCACCCGCGGCGGCCGCAGGGGCGCCGATTTCTTCATCGCTTTCTGGCCCGAAGGGCGTCGTTTCGTTCTTCTTGAGCAGCGTCACGTAGAGCGCGAAGTTCTCCTCGTGATCGTAGTTCGACATGTCGAGCCACTGCGACTTGAGAGCGAAGTCGGTCGACGCGAAGAACCACAGATACTTGCCGCTCGCATCCCACGCGGGCCACGTCGCATCGGCGAGCCCGTCGGTGACCTGCTTGGCCTGCCCCGACTCGGCGTTCACTACCACGACCGCCTTGTACAACGAGTTCAGGTGCTTCACATACGCAATCCAACGCGAGTCCGGGCTCCACACCGGGTTCATGGTGCGCGACGGCACCATCCACGGATCTTCACCGACAATCTTCGCTTGGCCCGACGCCACGTCGAGCACCCAGAGTTTGAGGTCAGTGTCGGTGTAGAGGAGCTTCTTGCCGTCGGGGCTCCACGCTGGTGTGTAGTAGTGCTTGTGGTTCGGCAGCTTGATGATGCGAGGCGGCGAGATGCCGTCCTGCGGCTCAATCACCAGCTCGTACTCGCCCGACTTGTCGGAGAAGTACGAGATGAATTTGCCGTCGGGGCTCCACGCCGGATCGCGTTCGGCGGAACCGCTGGAGTTGGTGAGATTGCGCGCATCCCCCTTCTCCGCGGGAATGCTGAAGACTTCGCCCCGCGCTTCCACCGCGGCGCGCTTGCCCGTGGGGGAGATGGCCATCGCCGAAATGCGCGACGAGAGATCTTTCCACTCCGCCATCATCCACGGAAAGTCGCCATTCACGGTGATGTTCACGATGTGCTGCTTCCCCGTCTTGGGGTCGAGCTCGTGTACATAACCGCCCTGCTCAAACACCACCACGCCCGCGCCGGCGTCGAGCATCTTGACGTCGTAGTCGGCGAAATCGGTTTCCTGCTTCAGCTTTTTGGCCTTGGTGTCGTACGCCCACACATTGGCGACGCCGTCACGGTCCGAGATGAAATGCACGACATCCCCAACCCACGCCGGCTCCATGTCCTTGGAGTCCGTCCAGGGCGGCGACTCAAGTTCGAGTGACTTGAGGTCCACAATCCAGATGGGACGGTTCTTGCCGCCACGATAGTTGCGGCGTTCTTCGTCCCACGAGTTGTTCATGCGGTAGGCCACGCGCTTGCCGTCCGGCGAGATGCGCCCTTGGAAGGCGCGATTCATCGGGAGCGCTTCTTCTGGCCCGCCAGCGACGCTCACCGTGAAAAAGCGCGGTGCCGCCGTCGGCCCGTTCGTTTCGCGCGCGGAGGCAAAGAGCACCTTGGTGCCGTCGGGCGTCCACCCCTGCACGATATCGGCGGCGGTGTGCCAGGTGAGGCGCTTGGGCGTGCCACCATCAACGGCCACAACGTAGACGTCGGTGTTGCCATTGTAGGAGCCGCTGAAGGCCACCCACTTGCCGTCGGGGCTCAGCTTGGGATTCTCGGTCGTGCCCTGAAAGCTGGTGAGTCGACGAGCGAGCCCGCCGGCGCGCGGCACGGTCCAGATGTTCTGCGCGTAAGCAAAGGCAATGTGGTCGGCGCTCACGGACGGGCTGCGCAACATCCGCGTTTGGGCGGACAGCGCTGGGGTGAGCACCGCGACCGCCGCGAGGGCGAGGAACGGGCGCAAACGTAGCATCGGAGGACGGGGCAAGAGGTTCTGGGTGCGAACACGAGTGGAATGGGAAGCTCGCACGACGTCCCTATAGCATCGCGCCAGCCGCTCCCCACGGCTAGGGGGATTGACCGCGCCTGTCGGCGAAACCCCGACACTTGTACGCATGCCGCCGCCGAACCTCTCTGGGGGAGCGCATCCCGTCGCGTCTCATTGGTGTGGCCCGTACATTCCTATACCGAATCGACCGCGCTCCTCGGACCAATCGAACCCATGAATGCTCGTCTCCAGACACGGATCGCCGTAGCGGCCCTCGCCTGCTCCCTGAGCAGCACCATCGCCATGGCTCAGCGTCCGAAAGCTGCGGCCGCTTCCACCGCCGCTTCCACCGCGCCCTCCACCAGCTACTCGGCCGCGCTCTACACCGATCCCGGCGCGACCGCGTCGCGATTTAAGGCCATGCGCTGGCGCTTAGTAGGACCGTTCCGCGGCGGGCGTTCCGTCGCGGTGGCCGGCGATCCCTCCGATGCCCGCGTGTTCTGGTTTGGTGCCGTGAACGGTGGCGTTTGGAAGACCGCCAACGGCGGGCAAACGTGGCGCAACGTGACCGACGGACGCAGTGACATTTCGTCGGTGGGAGCGGTCACGCTCGCTCCGTCGGATCACAACGTCATCTATGTGGGGACCGGTGAGGCGCAGTTGCGCGAAGATCTCACCTACGGCACCGGCGTGTATCGCTCCACCGACGGCGGTGAGCATTGGCAGCATCTCGGACTCGGCGACACGCAGCACATCTCGAAGATCGTGGTGGATCCGCGTGACCCAGAGCGCGTGTTCGTGGCCGCGATGGGACATGCTTTTGGCCCCAACGCGGAGCGCGGCATCTTCCGCAGCGCCGACGGCGGCCGTCATTGGTCGAAGGTGCTGTTCCTGAATGACTCCACCGGCGCCATTGACCTTGCCATGGATCCCGGTAACCCGCGCATTTTGTATGCGTCAATGTGGAAGTTTCAGCGCACGCCGTGGGGGATGAACGCAGGGGCCGGACGCAGTGGCCTCTGGAAAAGCCTTGACGGTGGCGACACGTGGAGCGAACTGAGCTTCAATGCCGGCATCCCGCGCACGCCGCTCGGTAAAATCGGCATCGCGGTTTCGCCGACGCGGCCGCAGCGCCTCTGGGCCAGCATCGAAGCGCCGGATTCCGCAGGCGGCGTGTTCCGCTCCGACAACGGTGGCGCCACGTGGGAGCGGACGAGCGGCGATCAAAAGTGGGCGGTCCGCCCCTTCTATTACTCTGCGCTGACTGCCGACCCGGTGGACGAGAACACCGTCTACATCATGAACCTGCAGGTGTGGCGTTCGGTGGACGGCGGGCACGCCTTCTCGCAGGTGCGCGTGCCGCATGGCGACACCCACCAGTTGTGGATTGACCCCAAGGACCCCAAGCGGATGATCAACGCCAACGACGGGGGCGCGACCATCTCGTACGATGGCGGCACGTCGTGGTCTACGCAGCAGAACCAACCGACCGCGCAGTTTTATCACGTCACCACCGATCAGCAGTTTCCCTATCGCGTGTACGGCGCGCAGCAGGACAACTCGACCGTCTCGATTGCGAGCCGCAGTGATGACGGCGCCATTGGGATCCGTGATTTCTTTTCTGTGGCCGGCTGCGAGAATGCGACGATTGCCGTCGATCCGCGCGACCCGAACGTGACGTACGGCGGCTGCTACACCGGCATTCTCACGCGCAACGACCGTGCGACGCGACAGGATCGCGACGTGTCGGTGTGGCTCTCCAACTACGATGGGTGGGCCGCGCGCGACGTGCCCTATCGTTTTCAGTGGACGTTCCCGATTTTGCTCTCTCCGCATGACCCGAGCACGCTCTACGCGACCTCGCAGTTTGTGCACCGTTCCACCAACGAGGGCGCCAGCTGGGAGAAGATCTCGCCCGACCTCACGCGCCACGACGCCGCGACGCTCGGGCGTTCCGGTGGCCCGATTCACGGCGACATGACGGGCACGGAGTGGTATGCCACCATCTACGCGTTCGCAGAATCGCCGCGCCGCAAGGGCGTGCTCTGGGCCGGCAGTGACGACGGCCTGGTGAACATCTCCACCGATGCCGGCGCGCACTGGACGAACGTCACGCCGCGCGCCTATGGCGCGTTTACGCGCACGGCGGGCATTGAACCCTCGCACTTTGACGCGGCCACGGCGTATGTCGCGGCCAACCGGTATCAGCAGGACGACTTCCACGCGTACATCTGGAAGACCACGGACGAAGGACGCAACTGGACATCCATCAGCACCGGACTCCCGAACGGCGCGTATGTGCGTACCGTGCGCGAAGACCCCGTGCGACGGGGCCTGCTGTACGCGGGCACCGAGACGGGCGTGTATGTGTCGCTCGACGACGGGGCGCACTGGGAGCCACTGCAGCTCAACCTGCCGCGCGTCAGCGTGCGCGATCTCGCCGTGCACGGTCACGATCTCGTGGCCGCAACGCACGGGCGCGCGTTCTGGATTCTCGACGACATTTCGTCGCTCCGTCAAATGGCGGACAGCGTAACTACGGCGCGTGCGCATCTCTTTCAGCCGGCACCGGCCCTGCGATGGGTGACCGGCGGCGGACAGAGCGCCACCGAAGGGGAAAACCCGCGCGGCGGCGCGACGATTGACTACTGGCTCAAGGACACGCCAAAGGACAAGGTGCACCTACAGTTCCTCGACGCTTCGGGGACGGTGATCCGCACGTACGACAGCGAACTACCCCCCGTTGACTCTGTGAGCGCGCGGGCCGATTCCGCGACGCGCGCCACGTTGGCCGCACGAGGCGATTCCCTCGCCTTTGACGCCGCCGACTCTGTGGTGAGTGCGCGCGCGGGTAGCAATCGCTTCTCCTGGAACCTGCGGTATCCTGGCGCGACTGCGCTCAAAAACACCGTCCTCGACGAAGGGACGCTCGACGGACCGATGGCGCCGCCAGGCACGTATCGCGTGCGACTCATCGTGGGCGCGGATTCGCTGGTGCGAACCTTCGCCGTCGTGGCCGATCCGCGGGTGAAGACGACCGCCGCCGACCTCATCGCACAGTTTCAGGCCGCGCTCCGTGTGCGGAACAAGATCACCGAGTTGGCGGAGTCGGTGGGCCGCATCGAGGACACGCAGTCACAGATTGACGCGCGCGTCGAGCAGAGCAAGGATCAGGGATTCGCCAAGCGCGTCGCGGACGCGGCCACGCCATTGCGCGTGCGTTTCGAAGCGCTGCGCGACGAACTCACAGAAGTCAGCTGTCACGTGGACCAGTGCACGCTGGATCAGCCCATTCGCCTCTACAACATGCTGATCTCGCTCAACGCGCAGATTCAGTCGGGCGACTACGGTCCGACGAAGCAGCACGGTGACGTGTCCGTAGAGCTGGCGACCAAGGTTGGCGCGGTGCTCCAGCGCCTGCAACAGCTTGAGAATGCAGAACTGGCGGCGTTCAACAAACTGCTGCAGGACGTGGGGCTTCCGCCCATCTACCAGCGACCCCGCAAGACTATTCTATAGGAAACAACGGACCTTCTCATGCTGGCGGTGCCGCCCCCCCAGGCCGACTGCACTCGTGCGGATCCGCGCGATGCACACTGGCGCGCGACCGACTCCGTCGCCGTCCTGCTTGGGTTGCTCTATGTGGGATGGGTCGCGTTCGGCTGGAGGGGAAGCGAACAGACCGGCGTCATCGATAGCATACCCCACGTCTTGGTGGGCCTCGGCGTTGGCGCGCTCCAGTGGCGCATGGGCGCCATGCGAGATAACCTGCGCGAGCGCCTTGCGTGGCGACTCCTCGCCGTCGCGTCAGTTACGCGGATGCTCGCCGTCGCGTCGCTGGGGCAGATGCTGGCCCGACACTTCTGGCAGGCGTCACTCACGTTTGGCACGTTCACGACCCCCGCGTGGATCATCGCACTCACGTGGATATTCCAATTTTCCGGAATCACGGCGCTGCTCGTGTTTCCCGCCGCCGCGTGGCGCCGCGCTGACCGCCCGCGATTCGCCATCGATGCCGCCATTGTGACCGGTGGATTGGTGATGTGGGCGGTCGCGGCGAACACCTACCTGAGTACGCCCACTGAACCTCTGAACGACCTATCCGTCGTCGCGGGCGATGCGCTGTCGGTCGTCTTCGCTGCCGTCCTCTACCTCCGGAGCGGATCGGCACTCACGCGAGACGTCGCGGTCGCGTTGCTCGCGGCACACGTCCTTCAGCTCGTGCCGGAACTATGGCACGCGTCTCCAGCCGTCGCGTCCCATGCGCCGGCGGGCATCGTCTCCGGCATTTGGTGCGCCTCATGGGCCATCCGATGGGTTTCGGCCCGGTGGTCGCTCTACCTCCTCGCCACATCGCCGCAGAGCGCCGCGGGGGATGAGCGTGGGTATCGTAGCGGATTTCTTCCCACGGCGCTCGTGGCTGCGGCCCCCGTCGGGATGCTGTACGCGCTCGCGTCGCCAGGGCGAGCGGACGACGTCGTATTTCTGTATAGCAGCGTGGGACTGGCCATCTTGGTGGTCGCGAGGCAAGTCGTGGAACTGCAAGAGCACGATCGACTGCTCCGCAAGCAGGAGGACGAACACCACTGGTTCAGCGCGGTACTCCAGCACGCATATGACGTGCTCGCGCTCGTGGACAACGAGGGTCGTGTCGTCTACGCCAGCCCAGCCACCGCACAGTTTCTTGGCGCGAAGTCCACCGACGCAGCGTCGTCATTCTCGGACCTCCTGCACCCTGACGATCGGACAAAATTTGTGGCCATTCTTCAGTCGCCACATTTCGAACCGATCGAGCGAACCGTGCGTATGCGCGCATCAAACGGTGAATGGCGGGAGGCCGCGCTACGACTGCGCGACCTGCGCCACGAACCGAACGTCGGCGCGGTGGTCATCAACGGGCATGACGTGTCGCGTGAATTGCAAATGGCGACGCAACTGCGTGCGTCACGCGACGTCGAAGCACTCGGAGTTTTTGCCGGCGGCCTCGCGCACGATCTCAATAATTTCCTGATGGTGATTGCGTCGCATGTGGAACTGCTCATCAACGATCTTCCCGCCGCACGACGGGAGGCGCACGCCGACCTAATGGCCATCGGGACAGCGGCCCGGAGAGCGAACGTGCTCACGAGCGGACTCCTGAGCCTCAGCCGTCGTAAAGCGGTCCAACGCGAAGTGGTGAACATCGAGCAGTTCCTGCGCGAACGTATCACCCGGCTCGGCGCGGCCGTCGATGTCACCAGCGGCATAGACCGCCTTGGGGTCCGATCGGATGTGCCGTCGCTCCGCAACGCACTGGATGCGGTCCTCAACGATCAGGTGGCGCAACACGGACCGCTCGTTCCGTTTGTCGTGTCGATTGATGCGGTTGAGCTTGGTGGCGCGCACGCCGAATCACTGAACCTCGCGGCGGGGCCCTACGTGGCGGTGCGCATTGCCACGTCGTCGGCACACACACTCGAAGTGACCGGCCCATCCACGGGCAACTGGGAGAACGCACCAGACGATCTCAGCACGGTGCTGGTGCACGCCGCCGTGCGCGAAGCGGGCGGAGCCATCGAGGCCAAGAGCCGCGCGAACGGATCGAGTGTGACGCTCTTCCTGCCGAGTGCCGCGCGATGAACGGCTCCACCACCGCCTCGGCGCGGACACCGTCAGCTGGGTTTTCGCTGACGTTGGGCGACCAAGCATTCCTCGCCTTCGCCGCCTTGTATCTTCTGGCGTTGCGGATGATGGCGGTTCTGCCGCCTGTCGCGCGGGACATCGTGAACGTTGCGTTCTTTGGCGCGGCCGTGTTCACGATCGTCGCCCAATGGCAGAACGCGGACGATCCCAACCTCGATCCGGCCACGCGCCGCGTCTGGCAGTGGCTCGCGGCGGCGTCTGGGATGCTCTTCGTCAGTGGTGGCACGTGGACCACGTGGGCGGCTCTCCATCATCAGGCGGTAACGCCCGAGTGGAGCGATTGGCTCGCCCTCGCATATGTGCCCTTTGCGATCGTGGGGTATCGCTTGGTCCCGCGGGATCCGCGCGTGTCTGCGCGCGATCCGCGCGTCTTGCTCGACATTGCATTGCTTGTCGTCGGCGGCGTAACCCTCTCGTGGCACTTTTCCGTTCGCCTGCTGCTCGAGCGCACGAATGTACCGATCCGTGCGGTGGACGTCGTCAATATCATCGGCGACTGGGCGGTCTACCTCGGCGCCGCCGCCGCGCTTATCCGATCACGCAGCCGAATCTTACGCACCGCCATATCGATTAATCTCGCCGCCCATCTGTTTGCCACACTTTCCGACTACGCCTGGGTCAATGCCACGGCGTATCGCCCCGGCGATGCCATCGACGCCTTTTGGTTCGGGACGTGGGTGCTCCGATGGGCCGCCGCACGACATCAGTGGCACGCCGGTCGGCGTCCGAGGGTCGGGAACGGTGAGCGGTGGGATGGCACGTACCGCAGTGGCATCGCGCCGACGTTGGTGGTGGCATTCACCTACACACTGCTGGTGAAGGTCGTCCTGACGGGTGACGCGGATACGCGCGGCATCATCATTGTGGCGACGCTGCTCACGCTGCTCCTCCTCGTTCGCCAGCGCGCGGAACTCACGGCAAACCAAAGCCTGTCGCAAACCCATGTCGCCCTGACGAGGCGTTTCCAGACCTTACTCGCCAATGCAAGCGACTACATCATCGTCATCGATCCGCAACTCCGGCTTCGTTGGGTGAGCCCGTCACTCGGGTTTCTCTCCGCGGCCGAACGCGTCGCGCCGTTTGCCGACCTCGTGCATCCCGACGATCGCGCGTTCACGCTGCGCTGGCTCGTCCATTCTGAGTCCGACGAGCGCGCGCCGTCTCGGCAGTGCCGAGTGCGCGGCGCCGACGGGTGGATGGAGGTCGAACTACGGGTCGAAGACCGCCGCAATGATCCCAGCGTCGGCGGCTTTGTCATCAACGGGCGCGACCTCGCGGCCGAACACGCGTTGGAAGGGCGGCTCCGACACGCTGCCAAGCTCACGACGCTCCACGATATTGCGGGACGCATTGCGCACGCCTTCAACAACCTGCTGGCGATGATCTCTGGGCACGCCGAGTTGCTCGCGACCGACCTCGCCGACGATCCGAGCGCGAGCGCCGACATTGCAGCCATACGAGCAGCGGCTGATCGCGGCGCGGGAATCACGCGCCAGCTCCTCGGCTTCACTGGCTCGCATGTCATTCAGGCGGTGCAGCTTCCCGTGACCGCGACCATCGACGCGCTCGCGCCCGCGCTCGTGCGAACCCTTCCCCAAAACATCAGACTCGATCTCGCGCTGAACGCCCCTGACGCCCACGTGCTGTTCGATCGGTCACAGTTCGAGCAGGTCTTGCTCAACCTCGTCATCAACGCACGCGACGCCATGCCCAAGGGGGGCGTGATCCGAATTGCTGCGGTCGCTGAACTGTTTGACGCCGATCGCGACGTGGTCGTGATTCGCGTGCACGACGACGGGACTGGTATTCCGGCGGAGTCGCTGCATCACATCTTCGAACCATTCTTCACGACGAAGGCCCCCGGAATGGGCACCGGGCTCGGTCTCGCGATGGTCGACACAATTGTGCGGCGCGCGAGCGGGCGTGTGGCCGTAGAAAGCACCGAGGGCCGTGGCACCACCGTTTCGCTGCACCTGCCACGCACGACTGCCCCCGCGCAGACTATTCTGGAGGCTCCGACGGCGCCGTCCGCCGCCCCCCGCCGCGGGACGGTTCTGCTCGTGGACGACGAAACGGGTGTCCGTCGCGTCAGCCGACGTATGCTCGAGCGCGCCGGCTATGCGGTCATCGAAGCGGGGGGCGGAGCCGAAGCCATTGCGCTCGCCGCGCAGCCGGAGCTCGCGATCGACATTCTGGTGACCGACATGATGATGCCCGATGTGTCGGGCCACGACGTGATTGAGCGCTTCGTGACGTTGCGACCCGCCACGCCGATCATCGTCGTGACCGGCTTTGCGGCTGAGGGGATCGATCAGTCACCGCTGGATCCGGCCGTGAAAGCGATTCTCGCCAAGCCGTTCAACGCCAAGAACTTCATTCGTATCGTGAGTGCCGCTCTAACCGGAAAAGACGAACCGTCCGACCACGAGCGGTCGGACGGTTCGTAGGCGCCGCGCGCGCCTCACTTCATCTTCGCCACTTCGAGACGTACGCCAGCGCCATCGCGGACGCCCATGTACACCACGCCGTGACCAAAGCCGGCAATCACGCGACCCGCAGGCATCAGCACGCGATCGATCAACTCACCCTTGGCGTTGATCACATCGTACACGGAGCCGCCCTGCACCACCTTGGTGGTGCGCACCCACATATTGCCGTCGAGATCACCGCGCGCCGAACCGGCCTGGAACGGCGGTGCGTAGTCGGGCAGTTCGCTCGGGGAGACCATGTTGATCGGCGGCACATTGACCCCACCAAAGCCACCGCGGCCGCCTTCGCCGCCGCCCCGGCCATCGGTATGCGTGTCCGCACCGCCACGACCGCCTTCGCCGCCGCCGCGCATCGGCGGCATCGGACCGTCACCGCTGATCTGCACACGCAGCTGCTGCCCGCCTCCTCCGAGTCCCGCAACGCCGCCGCCCATCACTGCCGCGGCACCCGCCTGCATCGCACCGGCATTGCCCGACATCGCCGCCGAGCGAACCTTTTCCATCGCGACGCGCGCCGAGTCGAGGAATGCGATCTTGTCCTCTTCCGTCATCCGCTTCCAATCGAACGGCACCTTGGGCGTCGTCGCCTTGGTGCCATCCGGACGCGTCCACTCGATGTGGTAGTCCTGCCCGCGCAACACGGCCACCGATCCGTCGGAAAGGATTGCCCAGTCGTCAACCGTTGGCAACGGGTTCATCGTCACGTTCACCGACACACGGCCGGCATCGTCGCGCGACACTAACACGCTTGACTTCGGAACCTTCAGATACGCGAGCGTGTCCACCTTACGCGTCGCCAAATCCATGCGCATTAGCGGTGCCGAGTCTGGCATCGTGGGCTGCGGCGTGGCACCACTACTGTGATTGTGATCGCCCCCGGCCGCGGGCATCGACATGCGGAACGCCGGCATGCCGCGAAACAGCAGACGGCCGTCGCGGTCGGTGCCCGGCGTGCCATTGGGCCCACCGATCAGCAGCCCCGCCTCATTGGCGCGCGGCACACTCATCACGCGGGCAATCTTCCCCTGACCGTCGAGTACGAGCATAGAAAGCGACTGCGGGTCGACGAACAGCGTGGTGTCACCCTTCCACGGAATGAGGCCGCCCGCACGCGAGCTGTACGCGTTGGCGGTGGCGCTGGTCGTGTCGGCGATCACCGCGTACGAGGCAAGCGTCGTGTCGAACAGCACCACCTTACGCCCATTCAAGTCGTTGATGATGACGCGGCCATCGGGAAGCTGACGCGCCTGCGACACCGCGCCCAGCAGTTCCTTTGACACGTGCGTGACCGGACCGAGCGGACGCTCGCGCACCGGCTGCTGGGCCCCGAGGGCGCCCGCGAGGGCGACGGTGGCAAAGAACGTTCGAGCGAGAGGCATGGCAGTGTTGGTTGAACGGTGGTCGTAATGGTTGTTTTGCGAGCGCATCAGCGCATGATGATGAAGTGGCGTTCGCCGCCGTCGCCGACGGGCATGCCCATGCCGCCACCGCCGCCGAACGCGCTGCCGCCAGCGCCCGCCGTGCCGCTGCGGATCGCCGCGAGGTACCGCGGTTCAAGATAACTGGCCACGATGGCTGGCAGCTTGCGGCGCTGTTCCGGCGATAGAAGTCCCTTGGTACCTGGGGCGAGCTTGGTGAGCACATCCACCGTTCCCTCGCGGGCCCGACGGTACACGCGGTACGCCTCATCTTCGTCGTACTTGTCCGGAAGTGCAGCGAGCAACTTGGCGGCCGGGCTCCAGATGGAGTCGAGGCGCACCGTGTACCAACGATTGAGTGTCGCGAGGCTGTCGGCCTGCTTCTGCGTGAGGCCCAGGGAATCCGCCTGGCGTAGCATGGTGGCCATTGGATTGACGAGACCGCCGGCATTCGCATAGACCATTTTCAGAATCTGCTCGCTCATCTTGTTCCCCGCCGAACGGCGGCCAACATTGAGCTGCGACACCAACTGTTGTTTTTCGCGAGCCGGGCCAAGATCAAAGCGCATCATCGCCGTCACCACCACCGGCTGGCGGAAGGCGTTGGTGGCCGGGCTGGTGTTGCCAAAGCGCTGGTTGACTTCGTACTTGAAGCGCTGCGCCGTCGGGTCGTAGCCACGCACGTACAGCAGCTGATTATCCGGCGTCGCCGGCTGCCCCCATCCCTTCAGGTTGTTCTCGCCGTGCAACACCAAATCCGCCGCACCGAGCGGATTGTTGATAGCCAAACTGAGCGTGGCGCGCTGCGGCAACCCGAGTTTGAGCGGGTTAAACGAGATCGACATATTCGCTGTGGTCGTCCACGGACCTTCGCAGCTGTTGCGGTCGGCAATGCGCCCAAGCTGCCCCTGCAGACAGTTGCGCACATTGGCGCTGCTCTTGGCAAGCAACGACCGCATGGCGCTCGCCACCGTCGGATCGGGAGCCGTGGCGGGATTGTAGATGAAGGCACGGTCGTTGGAATAGCCGTCGCCGTTGACGTCGCCCGCGATCGTCGGCGTGAACGGTGATCCCGACTGTACGCGGCCGTTCCACGACACGCGCACGGCGTCAAAGAAGTTGTAGCCCACCGTGTACGTCACCTGATGATGCGCGTCCATCGACGACCGCCCCCACGTCACATCGAGCGGATTTCCGGCCGTGCTCGAAAAGCCGCGATACTGCTCGCGGAAGTTCGAGTACACGTACGCGAGGTTCCACGACCAGCTGGTATTGAACGTCACTGGAGAGAAACTCGCCTGCAACTGCTGACTCTCTGAGGTGAGATCGCTCCGCATCTCTGACACGCGGTTGTACAAACTCGTCACCCGCGCGTCGCGCGAGGCAATCGCGCCCGAGGTTGGCACAATGCTGGTGGGCTGTACGTACACGGGACGCCCAGCTTCGCTGGCCAGCGCAAACCGCTGCACGGGTGAAAAATTCAGATCCACGCCAGCGCCGGTCTGGTTCATGTTGCGCGAGTACGTACCCTGGAACGTGGCCTGAAACGTGTTATTGAGAATCGAACCGCTCCACGACAGCACGGAGCGAAGCGCACGTTGCGCGGCATAATCTTTGGAAAACAACGTCACGTTGGGCGCACTGTTGGCAAACACAGTCCCGGCCGATCCGTCAACACACGCCGACGGAATATTCGCCAAGCTCGTGCTGTAGGCGTCCCAGTTGGGCAACGGCGCCGCAGGTCCCATGCACGTCACCTGCTGCACCGCACTTGGCAGACCAGTGTTGTCGATCGCGTTGCCGACCAACTGCGTCTGCGGGGTGTTCTGGAATACGCCAATGCCGCCGCGCACCACCGCGCGCGGGCCGCGCATGGCACCTTCAAAACCCCCAATCTGCTGCGCCGTGCCGTAGGTCCACGAAAAACCAACGCGCGGACTCAGGTAGACTTTGTTCGGCACGTAATCGTTGCGCACGCCAAACGTCTCTTCGAGCTTCGTATTCCGAACGGGAATCCCTTCGTACTGATTGCCGTCCACGCGCAGACCGTACTGAATCTGCAAGTCACTGGTGCGGCGGTACGAATCACCGAGCGCGATGCCACCGATATACTGCGCACCTTCACGCTGACGCGGCGACAGATTGCGACTGAACACCGCGGGGCGTCCGGCCTGCACATCGGCCAGCGAGTTGAACGAGAACGAACCCAGCAGGTTGGTGGTCTGGTCCTGCGTGTAATCGTCGCGGCGCAGTTCGGTGGTGAGCTTAATGCGATGCTTGTTGTTCTCGCTAAACCAACTGAGCAGGTTCGAGAACTGCGCCGTCCCATTGCGCGACGATGCATTGAGAAACGCGCTGCCGCCGAACTGGACGAACTTCACGCCATTGGTGCCGTCGGCAAACGCCGAATTGACGAGCACACTTCCGCTCGGCAACGACAGATACGGCGTCCCCCAGTTCTTGGCCGAACTGTAAGAGAGCTGTGTTTCGCTGAGCACCCCGAATCCGAAATACGTCGAGTGGCGCCCCTGCACCATGCCGTTCCAGTTGGTGCGGTCGCCGCTGTGCGCCGGAAACTCGCCCGTGGCGTTGAGCACCGGCGTGTTCTTTCCCCACGAGCCCTGATACGTAAGGTTCCACGCCGTGCCGCTCCGCGAACCCGTTGGGGCCACATCAATCGTCCCCAGCACTAGCCCCTGATCACTCATACGGTTGCTCGGGATGCCCCCGAGCGTGGTCGGCACCTTGAGCTGATTCAGAATATTCGTGAGTCGTGTCACAGAGTCGGCGGAGATGCCGCTCGTTTGCAAACCAAGCGCGTCCGTGTTGAGCAACGTTTTGAGTTCGTTCGACCGCCGCCCAAGCTGATAGCTGAAGGTGTAGAACGATTCGTCGAGCTTCACCGGACCAGAGAAACGGCCGCTGAGCGACGCGTTGCTGTATTCCTGCCCCAGCGCGCGTGCCGCGCGGTCGGTCCACTGTAGCGCGGGCGAGTCGAGATTGAGTGACGCCGAGCGAATTTTGAAGTTCGACCCACCACTCGTGCGCACGCTGAACCGACCACCGCTCGACCCGCCACTGCTCACGTCCCACTGCGAGGAGTTGAGCGAACTCGAGAGCGCCGCGTCGCGCGGCAGGTCGCCGCCGCCGAACGCTGCGCCGTTCAGCGTCGTGCTGCTCTGATCGGCGGAGAGGCCGAGCACGGAGAAGCCCGACGGATCGCCGTCAGCGCCGGGAATGAGCGTCACGCCGGGAAGCGACGCCGCCATCGCGGCCAAGTTGCCGAGTTGGTCGGCCGCGAGCGCCGACGTGTTGACGGCCTTCTCCGTCCCGGAGATGTCTTTGTTGGCATCGTTGCGATCTACACGATCGCGAGAGCCGGTAATGCGCATCGCGTCGAGCTCCTGCGAGCGACTCAACTTGGCGTCGGCGATCAGGATATCCTGATCCGCCGTGCGCTTGACCTCAAATCGCTTCTGCGCGTAGCCGATCTGATTGAAGGTGACGAAATAGTCGCCCTCGCCATTCGGAAAGGTGACGGTAAAGCGGCCGCCCTTATCGGTACGGGCCTGCCGGTTCACCGCGCCAGAGATCGACGTGACAGTGACCCGCACCCCTTCGATCGGGACCGAATCTTGGTTGATCACCTTGCCGCGGATCACGTCCGTTTGGGCGGCGAGCGGCTTGGCGGCAATCAGGAATAACACGCAGAGCAGAAACTGCAGGCGGCGCAACGACACGGAGGGAGGGGCGGATAGTGGATAGAGCGGGGGGCGGTCCTCTGCCCCTGAGGCCCGTGGTTCCTGCGAGTAGTGAGACACCACGAGGCTAGTAAAAGGTTGCCGCCGGTCCCCCTCGGGGAACCGGCGGCTCCTTAACCTATATACGCAGCAGGTCGGAATCGGGTTCAAAATACCCTCAAATTCCCTGATTTCCCCACCCCCGCAGCTACGGCAGGATCGCCGGCACCGCCTTTTTGGCCAGAATGTCGGACAACTGTGGTCCCTTTGCCGCGTTGAAGGCCTTCACGTCCTTCTCCATCAGCTTCGTGAACGCGGCTTTCGCCACGCTCAGATCCTTTTCGAGCTCCCCGAGCGTGGCCGCCTGCGCGTCCGTCGGCCGATACTCAGCGCCGCCCGCCACGTCGCCGCCGCCCGTACCCACCTCGGCCGACAGCCAGATCAACCCGAGGTAGAGTTTGTGCCGTTCGGTGAACCACTTGTCGTCGCTGTGGAGCTCAGTGCGCGACAGTAACTGCAGCTCCACTTCGAGCGCTTTCGCCTCCACCTCCGCGAGTCGCGCCTTGGTGGCTGCGCTCGTGCCGTCGGCCGCAGTGAGATCCTCGATCTGCTTACGCAACACCTCAAGCCGGTTGATGAGATCCACCGTGCCATTAATGGCGCTCACCGCCCGCACCTGCGCCGACGTGGCCGCCTGCAAATCCGCGATGTTGCTCGGCAACGAGGGATCCTTGGCCACCGTGAATGCCTGCGTCGCCGTGGCGTTACCTGACACGATTTTCACGGAATACCGCCCCGGCGCCGCCAAGGCACCCGCGCGCTGCGGTTGCTGAATGCCCCAGTGATCGACAATGCGCGTGTCTTTGTTCTTGAAGCGCGGCTCGTCCCAAATGCGCGGGTTATCGGGCGGCGTCGTGCGCAACTCCGGCTGTTTGGGCCCTTCGTGCCGCAGATCCCACGTCACGCGATTGGTGCCGGCACGCGCCAGCGTCCGCAGGGTGCGCACCACCGTACCAGCCGAGTCCACAATCTCAATGGCGAGCGAATCGCGCGGCGCGTCCTTGAGCGTGAAGGTGACATCCGCACTTCCACCGCGCGCCGTGCGAAGGCCGGGACGCGGTTCAAAAATACGAATCGGGGCGTCGGCCACCTGCTTGTCCGATTGCTCCAACAGCGTGATGTCGCGCAGCACCCAGAGCCCGCGCCCATAGGTCGAGACGACCACATCGTGCTGGTGCTTGTTGATGGTGATCCACGACGCCGGCGCCGCCGGAAGCCCGGCGTCGAGCTTCGTCCACTTGGCACCATCGTTGAGCGAATAGAATATTTCGTGCCCCGTGCTCGCAAAGAGCATACCCTTGCGATTCGGGTTTTCGGCAATGCTCATGGCGTACGCGAGCGGATGATCCTGTGGAAGCCCGTCGCTGATGCGCGTCCACGTCTTGCCAAAGTCGGCGGTCTTGAAGATGTACGGCTTGCGGTCGTCCATCATGTGGTAATCCGCCACCACATACGCGGTGCCGGCATCGAAGCGCGACGGTTCAATGCGACGAATCGTGGCCCACGGCGCCATCCCCGTGACGTTCTTGCTCACATCGTTCCACTGCTTGCCGCCGTCGGCGGTGTACCAGATCTTGCCGTCGTTCGTGCCAGCCCACACCAAGCCGCGCTTGATCTCACTTGGCGCAATCGAAAAGACCACTTCGCCGTAGAACTGGCCGAGGTTGTCGCCGATGATGCCGCCGCTCGAGACGATGCGCGTGGGATCGTTGGTGGACAAATCGGGACTGATCACGTTCCAGCTCTGTCCGCCGTTCGACGTTTTGAAAATCACCTGACAGCCGTAGTACACGGTCTGCGGATCGAACGGATCAATGGCGAGTGGCGGCGTCCAGTGGCAGCGATACTTGGAATTGTTCGGTTCAAAGTCGAGCGTGTGCCGCCACGGACTCACCGAACGCACCTGCCCCATTTTATGATCGTAACGCGTGACCGTGTTTCCGTAGCAGGTGGCCCACACGACGTCGGTGTTGCCAGGCGTTGGAATCGTGAAACCCGATTCGCAGCCACCGAGCGGTCCCTGCCATGGCGATACGCCACCGCCTCGAGCCCCGAAGCCGCCGAAGTCTGCAGCCGCGTTGTCTCCGTCAGGGGCACTGGCCGCACCGCCACGCCCCGCCCCTGCTCCGCGCGCACCGCCGCGCCCATAGCCAGGCACATTGCTCACCGTCATCTGCGCCGCGCTCGAGGCGCGCACCGAGCGGCTGTCGTCTTGCTTGTTGCTGTAGATCCAGTACGGCATTTGGTCGTCGATCGCCACGTGGTACATCTGCCCCACGGGGAGCGAGAACTGATTGAAGCTCACGCCGTGATTGCGCGTGATGCCGGCGCCGCCGTCACCCGTGGTCACCCAGTGCGACGGATTGCGCGGATCCATCCAGATATCGTGGCAATCGCCACACCCGCGATCGCTGAGCGGCCACGTTTCGCCGCCGTCGTACGAGCGCTTGAAGGTGGAGTTGGCAATCAACACTTCGAGATCGTTCTGCGGATTGACGTCAATACGGATGTAGTAGCCCGCGCGCCCAATGAGCGAGCGATCCCAACTCACCACTTTCCACTTCTTGCCGCCGTCGTCGCTGCGCCACACGGAGCCCTGCGTGGGCGTTTGAATGAGCGCGTACATCCGCTTGCCGTTCGACGGCGCGATGGCCACATCCACTTTGCCGAGTGGCGACTTGGGCATCCCCGCCGCATCAGACTGCCGTGCCCAGGTGGAACCGCTGTCGTGCGAGACGTACACACCACTGCCCGCGCCGCCGCTGTACATGGCGTACGTGTGCATCACCACTTCCCACGTGCCAGCAATAAGATTTTTCGGATCGCTCTTGTCGATCGATAACCCAGAGCAGCCTGTGTTTTCATTGACAAAAAGCACCCGTTGCCAGTTGGTGCCGCCGTCCGTGGTGCGATACACGCCGCGCTCCTGCTGCGGCCCCGTCGCGCGGCCGAGTGCGCAGACGTAGACGATGTTGGGGTTGGTGGGATGCACAATGATTTTGCCAATGCGCCCCGTTTCCTTGAGCCCCATGTTCGTCCACGTCGCGCCAGCGTCGTTGGATTTGTACACGCCGTCGCCCATGACGTCGGCGTCGCGAATGGCCCACGCTTCACCGGTCCCCGCCCACACCACACGTGAGTTGGACGGTGCCACGGCGAGCGCGCCAATGGCCTGCGACGACTGGTCGTCAAAGATCGGCTGAAAAGTGCGCGCGCCGTCGGTGGTCTTCCACACGCCACCGGAGGCCGCACCGAAGTAGTAGGTCATGGAATCGCCGGGGATGCCCGCCACCGATGCAATGCGCCCGCCGTTGTCGGGTCCCACATAGTCGAAGCGCGGCGGCTGCACCGCCTGTGCGCCACCACTACCGCCGCGCCCACCGCCGCGCTGCGCGAGCGCGGGAACGGCGATACACGCCGACAGAACCAGCGCGGACACTACACGCACACACGAGAAAGCACGCATCAGATTGCCTCGGAATGGGCCGTTCGACGGTTTGAGCGACGGCAGAGAATGTACGGCATTGTCACAAACGCGGCACGGGCGCGCAGCCGGTGGCTACGCGCCCGCACCCGTACTTCCCCCTACCACCCACTCTGCCGCCCGTTATCTGGGCCAGAGCCAACCAAAGATCCCGGCGGTAAACAGCGCGTAGAGTAACCCGTCCGCCGCCGACGCGAGCGTGATTCGCCAGGCGCGACCGTACCAGATGGACGTCTGCGGCAGCGCCATGGCGTAGCAGCTGAAGGTCGTCACGCCGGCAAAGCGAAACACCTCGAGGTACGAAGCACCGGGCGGCAAGGCGCGCCCCGTCACATACGCGGCCAGCGTGCCGATCACGAGCGAATACACAAACCACGTCGCCAGTTGACTCGCCATGCCAAAATCGCCCGGTGGCAACATCGTCAGTATGAACCGTGGCCCCTGCTTGGCTTTCGCCTGGAACTCCGGCGACTTCATATCGGCCATCGACGAGGGCCGCGGTGCCATATAGTCACCAGCGCTCAGATTGAATGGGCGCAGTGCCGACATCACGTCCGCTTCCCGCTCCAGCGTGCGATAGTCGCTTTTGTGCCAGGGCAGCACCATGTGCACCAGCGAACTCAACACGAATACCGCCACAGCCGACAACACAATCGGCAACCACAGCGCGTGAAGACCTGTCATAAATCCTCCGACGGGGGGTGTTATACAGCCGACTCGGCGAACAGACTTCTGTAAACTACGTAACCTGTATGCTGGTGACAAATGGAAAGTCACGCCGACATGCCCCCGAGCCAACTTCAAGTCGCTTCGCCCCTGAACCATCGCTAGAGTTCCCGCCATGCAAACGCCCAACCACAAATCCGACCTCACGCTCGACCCCGCCAACTGGGACGAGTTTCGCGCCATCGCCCATCGCATGGTCGATGACGCACTCGACCACATGTCCACACTCAGTGAGCGCGCCCCGTGGACGCCGTTGCCGCCCGCCGTGCGTCAGGCGCTGACCACCGAGCCCGTGCCGCACACGCCGCAGGGCATTGAACGTGTGTACGCCGAGTTCGCCGAGCGCGTGCTGCCGTACACCAATGGCAATCGCCACCCGCGCTTCTTCGGTTGGATTCAAGGCAACGGCACGCCGCTCGGCATGATGGCCGACATGCTGGCCGCTGGCATGAACGCGCATCTCGCCGGGCTCGACCAAGCACCGAAGCTTGTGGAGATGCAGGTGATTGCCTGGCTCGCCGAGTTGATGGGATTCCCCAAAGATTCATCGGGGCTGCTCGTCAGCGGCGGCTCCATGGCGAACATCCTCGCACTCGCCGTGGCGCGCCACGCCACCTGTGGCTTTGACGTGCGCGAAGCCGGACTGCACAACAGTCCGCGACTCACCGTATACACCTCAAGCGAAATCCACAGCTGGGCACAAAAAGCCGTCGAACTGTTCGGCATGGGGAACGCTTCGCTGCGCCGAGTGCCGGTCAACGACGACCTGCGCGTGAATGTCGACGCCATGCGCACCATGATTGCCGCCGATCGCGCCGCCGGCATGCGTCCCATCTGCGTGATTGGCTCCGCCGGCACGGTGAACAGTGGTGCGATTGACGATCTCAACGCACTCGCCGATCTCGCCGCGAGCGAAAAACTCTGGTTCCACGTGGACGGTGCCTTTGGCGCGCTCGCCGCGCTTTCGCCAGCGCTCAAACCGCGCGTCGCCGGCATGGAACGCGCCGACTCCGTGGCGTTTGATCTCCATAAATGGGGCTATCTCCCCTATGAGATTGCCTGCTTTCTTGTACGAGACGCCGAGGCGCATCGGTCAACGTTCGCCGTTACGCCCACCTATTTGCGCGACGAAGGCCGTGGCGTGATTGCCGGCGGACTGCCCTTTGCCGATCGCGGCCCCGAGCTCACGCGTGGGTTCAAGGCGCTCAAGGTCTGGATGACGTTCAAGGCCGAAGGGGTGGCGCGCATTGCCGACGTGATTGAGCAGAACGTGGCGCAGGCCGTGGCCTTCGCAGAACGCCTCGCGCGCATTCCGCACGTCGTGGTCGTAGCACCGGTGTCACTCAACGTGGTCTGCTGGCGCGCGATTCCGCCGAACGCGACGGATAGCGAAGCCGACGATTTCAATAAAGAACTGTTGCTTCGTATTCAGGAAGGCGGTGTCGCAGTCCCAAGCGGTTCACAGCTCGGCGGACGCTACATCATTCGCGTGGCCTGCTCGAATCATCGCAGCACCTGGGCGGATTTCGAAACGCTGCTCGACGGTGTGGCTCGGATCACGCGCGAGATGCTGTCAGAACGCAGCGCTTAACATCCGTCAGAAAAACGACACGGGGGCGACGGCTGCTGCCGTCGCCCCCGTGTCGTTGCTACACCGCTTACTCGCCGCGCACGCCGCCCATCATGCAGATGGTGCGCCACTCCGCCGCCGTCACCGGCACCACCGACAGACGACTCACGCGAATGAGCGCCATCGTCGCGAGATCGGCGCGCGCCTTGATGGCTTTCAGCGAGACCGGCTGCGGGATTTTCGCGATCGCGCGCACATCCACCATCATCCAGGTGGGATTCGCCGCGTCGCTGTCGGGATCGAAGTGATCGTGACCGCGCGTCGTGGCGGTGTGGTCCGCGTAGCCCTCGCGCACCACTTCGCAGATGCCGGCAATGACCTGCGGATCGGCGTTGGAGTGGTAGTAAAAAGCCATGTCGCCCTTCTTCATGCCGTCGCGCATAAAGTTACGCGCCGCATAGTTGCGCACGCCGTCCCAGCACGTAGTGCGCGCGGGCGCCGCGAGTAGATCGTCAAACGAAAAGACCTCGGGCTCGCTTTTCACTAACCAATAGCGTCGCTCGCCTTTCGCGCGCGGCGAGAACACCGCGCCCCACGGCCCGCCAGCCGGCTGAGCCTTGGCGGCGGGCACGGCACGCTTCACAGTTTTCCCCGCTGCAACGGTTTTTGCCTTCGCGCCTTTCGCCTTCAGCGCCTTCTTTTTCGCCGCCATCTCACTCCTGAAAAGAACAACGCTTATACAATGCCTTTCTTGATCGCCTTCGTGACCGCATCCGCAAACGTGTCAATCTCCTCCACCATCGTGTACACGTTGGGCGTAATGCGAATGCCCCGAAACTCCGGATGCACAATGGGCGTGTTTACAATCTTGTACTTATCGAGAAGCCAGCCGCCGAGTTTACCAGGCTCAATCCCCTTCACATTGAACAAGCAGATGGCGCCGCTCTTCTCGCCGGTGAGCGGCGTCAGCACTTCCACGCGATCGCTCTCGGCAAGGAGTCGGTTGGCCCAACGATTTCGCAGATACCGCAACCGTGCAATCTTGCGTTCGGCGCCAATCCCGCGACTGAACGCGACGGCCGCGCTCACGGCATTGAAGTTGGCCTGCGGGTGCGTGCCAATCTCTTCGTACTTGCGAATGTTCGCCTGATTGGCGCTCACTGAGCCCATCAGCGACCAGAGCTTCGCAATCTTCGACTGACGCACATAGAGGAATCCGGTACCGATCGGCGCCAGCGTCCATTTATGCAAACTCGTGCCGTAGTAGTCGCAGTCGAGATCGTCGCGCTTGAACGGGAAGTGATTGAACGCGTGCGCGCCGTCCACAAACACCTCGATGCCAAGCGGGCGCGCCATGTCCACAATCTTGCGCACCGGCAAAATCTGGCCCGTGAGGTTGGTGATGTGCGTGACCTCAATCACCTTGGTGCGCGGCGTAATCGCCTGCCGGAACTGCTCGACGATATACTCGTCGCTCGGCGGCGGCACCTTGAAGGAGATCTGCTTGAGCACAATCCCCTCGCGGCGCACGCGCTGCTCCCACGAGGTGATCATGCGCGGATAGTTCTGGTTAGTGAGCAACACTTCGTCGCCGCGCTTGAGGTCGAGACCGAAAATCATGATCTCGTTCGCTTCGCTGGCGTTGCGCACGACGGCCATTTCTTCGGGGTCGCATCCGAATTCCTTGGCGAGATCGCGTCGCGTGCTCTCCATGCGCGGCTCGAGCACGCGCCACATGTGCTCCACCGGCAGCTCGTTGGTAAAGCGCAGATCGCGGAACAACTGCTCGAGCACATGGCTCGGCGTCGGCGAAATGCCGCCGTTGTTCAAGTTGATCATCGTGCGGTCGGCGTCGAAGGCGCGCTGGATCTGACTCCAGTACGTCTCGTCCTCCGCCACCTCGAGCGGCGACCGTTCGCCAGCAATCGCGTTCGCCTTGAACAATCGCGCAAAGGCATTGTCGCGCATCATCGGCAACGAGACACCCGCGCCGGCCAGGCTCTTCACGAACGTGCGACGATCGGTCATGGCATCCTCAGGGTACGATGATCAAGCCGTATTCACCACCGAATTCATCCTTCATCTTCGCCAAGTTCCCCGGCGAGCGCCACGCCCCGCCGTCGAACCGTACCGCCACGCGATGCCGTCCTGAGGGGAGCCGCACCTCGAGCTCCCAACCGTTGGCCGTGCGGTGAAGCGGCGCCGGCTCCCAGCCACTGAAATCGCCGGCAATATCCACCGACACCCCATCGGGCACGTTCACCGCTACGAGAAGGAGCGCGCCACCCGGTTGCGGTACAAGGCGGGCAAACGAGTTCACCCCTGGAACGTCGGCTTCACTGCGCGACGGCCGCCACGTGAGACGCACGGTAGCCGATGCGATCGTCGCGTCCGGTGTGCCGCGAACAGGGTCGGCCAGCACGCGCCCGCCCGTCAGCGCCAACGCCACACGGTCGGAGACAGCCCAACTGGCGCTCCAGAGCACGGCCTGCTGAGCGGCGTTCGTGGCGCGACGTCCCACACGCCACGTTTTCTGCACATCCGCCGTGAACGGACCGTTCACCCAGCGGAGCGAGGCCATGACATCGTCCACGTCGTAGCTCGACGCGTCGCGATTCAGAAATATTCCGGCCGCTTCAAACAGCGGCCAATCGTCGGTGCGCAGGTGGCTGCCCGACACAGAGGCCGTCCATCCACCGCCCTGTATCCACGCACCGCCCTCGACCGCCGTGCCGTGGCTCGGGTCGAGGTCGCGCAGTGTCTGCCCCTCTGCCAGGCTCATCCACGCGCCACCGGGGCCCCAGAGCACGCGCGGCCGAACCACACCGTACACGTTGCCGCCGCGACCCACGTTTGACACGCCAAAAATATTGAGTCCGGCGCCCCCCTCCAGCACAAACCACGCGCTGGGATCTGGGCGCCACGCCACGCCGCTCGCAATCTGGGCCGCCGACGAACGATCACCGGTGTTGGTGAGTGCGCCCGATACGAGAAAGGCGTAGCGCGGATCGGAGGAACGCCACGTGGCATTCACCACCGCGGCCTGACGCTCGTCGCGCGCGCGCTGCTGCACGCGCGCCACCCCGACGCCGACCTCGACTTCCTGCGGTGATTGGGCCTCGGCGGCGCGAACAGCCGCCAGCAAGAAAGCCCACGCAATGAAGCGTGGACTCATGCCATGCGTGTGGCCTTACCGAGGGCGAACATTGACGTTCGACACAGGTGGCGGCGGCGGCAAGAGTGAAAGGACTCCTCGGCCGCGCAGATCGAGCGCTACATCGGGCTTCAGCCCGGCAGCCACATCGCCCTGCACGTCCCGACCCAGTGCCGTAAGTTGCACACCGGTCGCGCCCCGCGCCATCAGGTCGAGCATCATTGCGGCGGCCTTTTTGGCGGGGACGCCACGGGCCACCAGCTCGGTAATCACACCGAGTTCCATCGCGATCGAGCGGTTGGGTGCCCGATCCCGCATCTGCTTGATGGTTTTTTCCGAGACGCCCATCGAAATCGCGTCTGCACCGGCGGCGAGTTCATCCACCGTCGCCGTGGGACCAAGCAGGTCGTACGCCGTCTTCATGCGCTTTTCGAGCGCGGCCATCGCCGAGCGGATGCTCTTAATTGTGGCCTTTTTGGCCACGCCTTCGAGCGCCTTGGAAACAAAGGGCTCCGCCGGCAGACGCAGCGACGAGGCGCTGACCAAATGGGCATTCACCACGTCGCGCGTGGCGTTATCGCGAATGAGCGAGAGCCGCGCGTCCTGCGCGCCCGCAACGCCCGCCGCCGCAACCAGCAGCGCGGCAATCGTCAGAAATGAAGTGCGTGAGGTCATGGCGTAGGTACCATCAGCACGGAGGCGTCGCCCCCGTAATCGTTGTCGCGCGCCTTGGGGGAGCGTGGGTCGGCGACCAGCGTCGTACCGTCGACCAGGAACGCGTACACATGGCGGCCGGGCTTTGCGAGCACCGTCGCCGCCCACGGACCATCCACTCCCACACGCGTCATGGGGGTAGCCGAGGGGTCCCAACTATTGAAATCACCGACGATGGTCACCGAGCGCGCATTCTTGGCGTCGTACACCATCGGCACCGGCACACCGCGCGAGGCGGCTCCGGCATCGGCGGCCGGCGTCAGCACCGGATGCTCCGACGTCTGCGTGCCAAGCGTCTCTGCGGCGCCCGTCATCGCGGCGCGCGTTACAAACCCAATGACCAGCGCGGCCGCCATCAGAAGCCCAGTTGAAGCCAGAGAGAGCGACGGTCGACGGAACCAACCCAAAACCGCGCGCGCGCGCGCCGGTCGCATGGACCGGTGCACCGCAGCCGCCGATGTGATTTCGAGCACGGCCATCGGATTCACCATCGGCAATGCCGACAGTGAACGCGCCGCTCTGTCAATCACCTCGTCCCGCTCGTCCGTGATCATTTCTCCACCTTGGTCAGCCGGGCGCGCAGCGTATCACACGCGCGCTTCACCCGCATTCGTAATGCCGAGAGACCGACTCCGGTCACTGCGGCGATGTCTTCGTATGACAAATCCTCGACGTGACGCAGCAGGAACGCTTCCTTCTGCTCCACCGGGAGCGTTTCCAAAATCACCCGCACTTCTTCGGCCCAATCCGCGCCGAACTCTTCTTCCTCGGGCGCCGCCGCCGCCGACAGGGGCAGATCGCCGTACTCGATCATCGACTGATGCCGCCGCGAACGAGCGTGGATCGTGCGGCACCGATTGGCCAAAATGCGAAAAAGCCACGGATCGAACCGGGCGTCTTCCCGAAACCGCGGGAAACTGTCGAACACCCGCACGAACGCATCCTGCACGGCCTCTTCGGCGTCCTGGTCACTCCCCAACATGTTGCGCGCAAACCGGAGACACCGCGGATAGTAGTACTCCACGATCTCGATGAACGCCTTCTCATCGCCGGCTCTGGCCCGCAGGGGAACGGCTGGATCGATCTCGTTCACGCTGTGCCTGGTCTGGAATGCATTCCGGACGTTACCCAGCCGTCGAACAAGGCGCCACCCGAAGCCCCCCCGCGCCATGCGCCCCACACTTCATTATCTATTACCCCGTGGGCGCGGGCGGCGTCACCAAAGCCCCCTCCGCTCGCCTCCGGGGCGCTATTGCGGCACTTTTCTGACATTCCTTTGGCCGAGCGAGCGACGCAGATGACCTCCACCTTGCCCCCGACGCTAAGCAACAGTGAGACCACAGCTTCCCCCCCTTCGTTAGGGGGGCGGCCCGTTGAATCCCGCGACCCGGCCACCGGCGAGCTCTGGCGGTCATTCCCCACCACCTCGGCGGCTGACGTCGAGGCCGCCGTCGCCCGGGCCAGACAGGCCCAGCCGGCCTGGGCGGCCACCCCCCTGGGTGACCGGATCCAGATGCTGCGGCGCTTTCACGACGTGCTCTACCGCCGCCGCCACGAGGTGGCTGACATCATTACCCGCGAAAACGGAAAACCGCTCGCGGAGGCACTCAGCACCGAAATCACCATCGCGATGGACTTCGCGAATTTCTACGCCGCCGAGGCCCCACGGTTCCTCCGCGGCAAGTGGCGCACCGGCGCGACCATGGGG
>JAPLKS010000016.1 GCA_026387915.1 Gemmatimonadota bacterium | reverse complement strand
GACGCTCTCGGTCACCCTCGCGGCCCCGGCTGGCGGCACGAGCGGTGGCGCGAAGTCGCTGTCGGCCACGGCGGCCGATCTGGTCACCGGCATCACGAAGGTCAATGCCGCCGGCCTGACGATGACGTATACGCTCGACGCAACGGCTTTGGCCGGCGTGGTGGCGTCGACCACCCGCGTGGTGACGTACACCATCACCGGCGGCGTGTAAGGAACAATGCTGCGCAGGGGCTGCACAACTCGGATGGTTCACGCGTGGGGAGTGGCAACATTGCTACTCCCCACGAAGGCCATCAGCGCTCAGTACATGAGCGTGAGTGGTACCCCAACGCTTCGCGTCACAACATCCGTTGCAGGCACCTCGTTGTTACCAGCTACGGACGGCTCTACCACGTATACCGTCATCAACGTCACTGGCACCACCAAGAAGTTGGTCGCACAACTCAGTTCCGCCATGCCGACAGGGCTCACGCTCAAGGCAACGGCGGTGGCGCTCGGCGGGGGAACGAGCCTCGGCGCCGTCACGCTCGACGCCACACCGCGGGATCTGGTCACGGGCATCGGCACTTCGGTCACGTCGAAGTCGATTACCTACCAGCTCACCGCTGATCTCACGGCGAGTTTCATCGCCAGTCAAACCCGAACGATTTCGTACACGCTCGTCACCAGTCCGTAGGAGCCCTGCCATGTCTTTTCGACGCCCTGCCCTCTTCGCTGCCGCGGTGTTCTGCGGTGCGGGAGTAGCGAACGCGCAATCGAGCGTCACGCTGTCGGGCTCACCGTCGTTGCGCATCCAGAGCGCCGTGGCCGGTAGCAACCCCACGCCCGTGTCGAATTCCGTCGCCAGCTACAACATCGGCGGTCGCGACCGCTCGAGCACGTACAAGCTCACCGCTCGGCTGAGCTCGAACATGCCAACGGGTACTACCCTCACTGTCTTGGCCGCCGTAGACGTCGGGGACACCTCGATGGGCGCCGTGACGCTCGACACAACGACGCGTGACATCGTCACCACGATCAACAGTCCGACGGCCTCGGCCAAAACGCTCACCTATACGCTGACCGCTTCCGCTGCGGCCGGCGTCGTGACCTCCCAGACCCGCACCGTGACATACACGGTCACCCTCGCCCCGTAAAGGAAACCACAATGCGTAGTCGTCACCTGTCCTCTCTTAGCCTCGGCGCTGTGCTGTGCCTCGTGCAGGCGCCCCGCGCCGCCCAGGCGCAGATCGCCGTGCTGAGTAGCACGGTCGAAGAGCGCGTCGCGTTTCCGGGCGATCGCTACACCGGCACCATCGTCATTGGCAACTCGACCACGAGGCCGCAGGTCGCGCGCATCTTCCAGACCGACTACAGCTTCCTCGCCAATGGCACGTCGGCATTCGACGAGCCGGGCACGATGCAACGTTCCAATGCCAACTGGATCACGCCGCAGACCACGCGCGTGGTCGTGCCCGCCGGCACGCAGATCGTCGTGCCGTATTCCGTGCTTGTGCCGTCGCGCGACTCCCTCACAGGGAGCTACTGGAGCACCATCATGGTGGAGGGCGCCCCCAACGAGAGCGCCGAGTCCGCCAAGCCTGGCGCGCCGGGTGTAGCCGTGGGTGCGATCATCCGCTATGCCATTCAGGTCACGACGCACGTGCGCGATCAGGGGGCGCGCACGGTGCAGTTCGAGAACGAACGTGTGAGCACCACGTCGTCCAACGCCTCCATGTTTGACGTGGATGTGGCGAACGCTGGTGAGCGTGCGTACCGGCCAATCCTCTGGATTGAAGTGTACGACGCCGACGGTGCGCTGCGCGCCAAGGCCAAACAGTCGCGCGGCCTGCTCTATCCGGGCTCCTCGCTCCGCCAGCACTTCGACCTCGGCACCCTTCCGACTGGGCGCTATAAGGCCGTGCTCTTTGCCGATACCGGCAGCGACGCGGTGTTCGCGAAACAGTTCTCGATCAACTTCTAGCTTTCTCGCCTGATATTCCCGTGTCCCTTCGCTCCGTAGCCCACGCGTTGTTGTGGGCGGCCTTGGCCGCCTCAACAGCGCGCGCCCAAGATGGCGTGACGCTCCGAGTGGCGCGGCGCGAGGGCGTGAGTGCGGACGCGGGCGATGTGATGACCACAGCCTTCACGCTCCGCAACAACGGGAGCGATTCGGCCCACGTTCGTGTGTCACTGGCGGTTCCCGCCGGTTGGCTCGCCCTGACGGGCAGCGTGAAAGTGCACGTGGCGCCGCACGACCGTGACGTGGTGTTGCTCAGTGTGGCGACGCCGAGTGGTGCGCCCGCGGGCCGGTATGTGCTTCGCGCGAGTATTGATGATCTGGCTGCGGCCGACTCACTCGTCGTGACGGTGCGCGAGCATCGCGCGGTGGAAGTGCTCCCCCTCGACGCACCAGGCTGGGTCGCAACGGGAATGCCCTTTGCCGCACGGTTCCTCGTGCGCAACCACGGAAACCTCCCCGCGACCTATGAACTGGACGGCACGTCGGTGCAACGTGTGCGGATGCGCACGGAGCCCTCCGTCGCGCAGCTTCCGCCGGGTGGCACAGCCGTTGTGGAGGTCCGCGGCATGTCGCATCCGGGGCTGCTCAACGCCGTGGACGATCTCGTGGAACTTCGCGTGAGCGACCGCGATGACAGCAGGGTCTCGGCTTCTGCGTCGCAGCATACAACGTTCGTCCCGCGCGGGACCGTGGGCGGCAACTACAGCACGGTTCCGATTGAGATTGCCGTACGCGCGGCAGGTGCCCCGTCCGGCGTCTCGCCTGTGGTGATTCAAGGTGGCGGACTGTTGGCCGATGGCCGCACCTCCGCGGTGTTCTCCTTGGCCGCTCCGACCAACCGCCGGTCGCAGTTCGGTTTTGGTGAGCGCGAGGAGTACAAGCTGCACATTGAGAACGAGCGTTGGAAGCTGAAATTGGGTGACAACGTCTTCTCCTTCTCCCCATTGACGAGTAGCGGCCTGCTCGGACTCGGCGGTGAGGTGGGGCTGTCTACGAGTTGGCTGGAGACGGGTGCGTACGCGCAGCGCCCGCGCTGGATGTCGCAGTCCACCACGGAGTACGGCGCTCGCATCGGCATGCCCACGTCCTGGCCGATTCGCTTGTTCGGCAGCGCCATGGAACGCATCGGAAACAATCGTAGCACGGCACTGGTGGGCACGACTGGCGTCGATGTGCGACTGCCGTTTGCTGGTTCACTGCAACTCGAAGGCGCACGTAGCGACAGCGGGGCCGCCGCTGGGCTGGCCACGCGTGCGCGTCTGTTTGCACGCGGCGAGAGCTGGTCGATCTCCGCGAGCGGAATTCGCGCCGATTCGGCGTACGCAGGTCCGTTGAAAGGTGCGACCGTCGGCGATGCGTCGGTAGAATATCATCCGCTGTCCCGCCTTTCCTTCAACGTGTCGGCGAGCGGGCGCGACTGGCATCCGCCGTTGCTGCCGCACGCGCCGGCCTCGCAGCGCTTCTCCACCACCTCGGCGAGCATCAGCTGGATCGGGGTGATCACGCTTGAATACACGACGCTCGACCGACGCGACGCGAGCACCGACAGCGTGACCGTCAGCGGGTATCAGCGCAGTTTGCGCGCGTCCACTTCGGTGAGCCTCGGGCGCCTCAACCTGACGACGTCCGCCGAGCGTGGACTTACGGAAGACCGGCTCCTCATGGGACACGGCGAATACACCGCACTTTCGCTCAACCTGCGCGCCGATTTCGGCAGCGCTGGCGTGGTCAACCTGTATGGGTCCAAGAGTTACGGCGCCACGCTGTCAAGCGGCACGAGCGGCGTGCAGAGCTCTGGTGCGAATATCCAACTCAAACTGCCGTTGTCGCTGGAACTGCTCGTCGCCGTGTCGGCGCAGCGCGCGACGCTCGGCGATTACGACGGCTCAGGCGTCTGGTTTGGTCAGGGTGACGTACGCCTCGACTATCGTTTCGATAATGGCGCGACGATTGGCCTGCGCGCGCATCGCATTGAACGCACCGCCGTGTTCGGCACGCCGAACGCAAGCGGATTGTTCGCCGAATATCGGATGCCGTTGCACATGCCGACTGGGCGGAGCCGCGATGCCGGTCGCGCCATCGGTGTGGTGCGCGACGCGCTGACCGGTGAGCCGGTGTCCGGCGTCCTCGTGCGCATGAATGGCAACGCCGCACTCACCGACGCCAAGGGCCGTGTGATGTTTCGTGGGCTCCCGCCGGCGTTGCACCGCGTCGAACTCGATGCCTCGCACCCCACGGTGGGCGAACTCGTGATAGGCAATGCGGAAGTGGACATGCGCCACGCCGGCACGCAGCCGGTGGAGTTCAACGTGGCGGTCACGCGTGGTGCCGCCATTCGCGCGGTCGTGCGCCGCTACGATGCGGGGGGCAGCACCATCAATGCGCGTGCCGACACGCTGGTGGATGCCGGCGTGATGCCCAACGTGCTCGTGGCCCTCGAAGGCGCCAAGGACACGCTGTACCAGTCGAGCGACGAAAAGGGACGCATTGACTTCGGCACGGTGCCCCCGGGCGCCTGGGTGATGCGCATTCGGACGGGCGACCTGCCGGCATTCCACAACTTTGCCAACGACCGCGTCTCGATGGTGGTCAGCCCAGGTGAACGACGCGAGGTGGAACTCCGCCTCGTGCCGCAGCGCCGCAGCGTCACCTTCGTGGGCGACGGCATGGATCTTCGCGCCAAAAAGTTGCCGGAGAACAAGGAAAAGCCGTAGCATTCGGCATGCGTTTATTCCATGCCCGCTCCACGCGTCGTGCCTTCGCCACGATTGCCCCCCTGCTGATTGCCATCACGGCCCTCTCCCTCACTGCCGCTCGGCGCCAGCCGGACGAACTGTGGCGGCAGGTTGAGATCATTCGCACCGCGTATGGTGTGCCCCATATTCGCGCCGAAAACGTGCGAGCCGCAGGGTACGCGCTCGCTTGGCTGCAGCTCGAAGACTACGGTCCCCGTACGGCGATCAATGTGCTACGGGCTCGCGCCGAGATGGGGCGGGTGTTTGGACGCGACAGCATGGCGTCGGACTTCGTCAATCAACATCAGCGTGCGCTGGCCGTGGCGAACTACCCGCGACTCGAGCAGTACACACGCGACATCTACGACGGCTTCGCGGCGGGAATCAACCGCTATGTGAGCCTGCATCCGGACGAATACCCCAAGGGTTTCCCTGTCGATTTTAGCGGCTACGACGTGGCGGCGCTCGATATTGGCGATCCGGCGTGGGCGGCCGCGCAGGCGTTTGTAACTCGCCTCGAAGCAGCCACCGCACGCGACTCGGCGCGTGGGACGCGCGGATCGCGTGGCGCGGGTCCCTCGCGCAGCACCGAACGGCCGACCGACGCAAGCTCCGCGGACGACGCCGCCGCGCAAACGAACGCCGACGCCCTGCGCAACGACAACGTCGGCTCAAACGCCTGGGCCTTTGCGCCCAGCCGCACCAAGAGCGGGCGTGCCATTTTGCTTCGCAATCCGCACCTCGCGTGGAGCGCCGGCTACTACGAAGCGCATATGACCGTGCCCGGCGTGCTCGACTTCTACGGCGATTTTCGCATTGGCGGCCCCTTTGCCGTAGTCGGTGGCTTCAACCGAAACCTCGGCTGGTCCACCACCAACAACGCACAGGGATTGAGCGAGATCTACGCGCTGGAGGCTGATCCGGCGATGCCCGACCATTATCTCCTGGACGGCACCTCCCTCCCGCTGACCCGCGAACTCAACACGGTGGTGTTTCGCCATGGCCGCGCCTTCTCCTCGGAGACGCGCGAGAGTTGGTGGACGCAGCTCGGGCCAGTGATTCACCGAGCCGACGGCAAAATCTATGTGGTTAAAACCGCAGGCGACGGCGAGTACCGCGGCGGTGAGCAGTTTTTGCGGATGATGCGCGCCAACTCGCTCGCCGAGTGGAAGGAAGCGATGAAGCTGCGCGGGCGGCTGACGTCGAACTTCACCTATGCAGACCGTGCGGGCAATATCTTTTTTGTGTGGAACGCCGCGCTCCCCGCGCTGCCGCATGTTTCGGGCGGCGACACGGTGGCCGTTGCCGTGCGCGAGACGCGCGAAACGTGGACCCGTTACGTGCCCTTTGATTCACTGCCGCAGTTCCTCAACCCCAAAGGCGGCTACGTTCACAACGAGAACAGCTCGCCGCACTTCACCAATGTGCGGAGCGGCATTGATACGACCAACGCGTATCCGAATTTCGAGAAGCCGTCGTTCTCGCTACGGAGTCAGTTGGCGCTCGATATTGTCGGCGGCGACACCAAGGTGAGCTTGGATGATGTGGTGCGCATGAAGCACGATTATCGGATGCTACTCGCGGACCGCGTGAAGCCCGATCTCATTACTGCGGTGCGCGCCGCGCACCCCACCGGCGACGTGGCCGCCGCGCTCGCGCTATTGGAGAAGTGGAACAACAGTGCCGCCGCCAGCAGCAAGGGCGCGATGCTCTTTGAGGTATGGTGGCAACGCTACGGCAACGGCAAACCCGATTCGTTGCGCTTTGCCAAGGCGTGGTCGGCCGCCGATCCGCTCAAAACACCGTATGGTCTCGCGGATGCTGCGCGCGCGGCGGAATCGTTTGCCTGGGCCGTGAGTGAAACCGCTCGTCGGTACGGCTCCTACGACGTGGCGTGGGGCGACGTGCATCGCGTGCGCCGCGGCACGGTGGATGTGCCCGTGGGCGGCTGCACCGGCGCCGAAGGTTGTTTTCGTGTGCTACAGTTTGAACGGACGAGCGACGGCAAGTTCGCCGCCAACGGCGGCGATGGTTGGGTGCTCGCGGTGGAGTTCACGGATGTGCCGCACGCGTACTCGGTGCTCGCGTATGGCGAGAGCCCGCGTCCGGAATCGCGCTGGCACGCTGATCAAGCCGCGATGTTCGCCCGCGGGGAACTCAAGACCGTGGCATACACCGAAAAAGACGTCGTCGCGCAGGCCCAAATGCGATACCGTCCGGGAGAGAAGCCGTAGTTCTCTCCCGGACGGCTCGATGTTTCCAGACGACCCAACTGTTCAGGGCGCCTTGATTTCGTATTCCTTGGGCGGATCCATCTCGAGCAACCAGCGCACGAAGTAATCCCAGCGGCGGCGCATCATATAGTTGGATGCGTTGCCGTAACCGTGCGCCTGATTCGGTAGCATCAACAGGTCAAAGTCCTTGCCGGCCTTGATGAGCGCATCCACCACGAGCAACGTGTTGTCGGGCGGCACGTTGTTGTCGAGGGTGCCGTGGGCGAGCAACAGATGCCCCTTGAGGTTCCGCGCCATCGTCTGGTTGGCTTCGACGTTGTAGCTGTCGGCGCCACCGTCGGCACCCGCGAGCAGGAGCCCCTGATAGCGCTCGCCCCAGTCATCTTCGTAGTTGCGTTGGTCGTGATTGCCCGATTCTGAAATGCCGACCTTGAAAAAGTCCGGATAGCGGAACATCGCGTCGGCGGTAATGAAGCCGCCGCCCGAGTGTCCCCACATCGCGGCTTTGTCGATGTCGATCCACGCATAGCGCTTGGCGAGCTCCTTCATCCCTGCCACTTGATCGGGGAGAGTGTTGTCGCGGCCCATGGCGCCGTAGTAGGCGTCGTGGAAACCCTTGGAGCGGCCCGGCGTACCGCGTCCGTCAATGGACACGACCACAAAGCCGAGCTCGGCGAGCGCCTGTTTGTCACCATGCGCGGCGGCAAAGTTGCGGCCACCAACGCTCCCGGACTGCGGCCCCGGGTACGCGTTGTTGATGATCGGATATTTCTTGGTGGAATCGAAGTTGGTGGGGCGGAAGAGCTGGCCGTAAATATCGGTCTTGCCGTCGGCGGCTTTTACGCTGAACGGAATCGGCGCCTTCCAGCCAGCGGCCATCAACTTGGAGACGTCGGCTTTTTCGAGCGGCATCACGAGCTTGCCCGTGCCATCGCGCAGCACGGTCACCGGTGCGGCGTCGACTTTCGAATAGGTATCGACAATCCACTTGCCGTCACTCGACATTTGCATCGTGTGATCGCCGTCATCGGGCGTGAGCGAGAGCTGCGGGCCTTTGCCGTCGAGTCCAATCCTGTAGAAGTGGCGCAGATAGGGATCCTGCCCCTTCTCGCGGCCCATGGCCTGATACCAGATGGTGCGCGCCTTTTCATCAATTTTGGTGATGGCCTCTACCGGCCCTTCGCCGCTCGTGATTTTGTTCTTGGGTTTGCCGCTGGTGAGGTCGTAGAGGTAGAGCTGACCCCAGTCGTCACGCTGCGAATACCAGATGACTTCCTTGCTCTCCCAGAGCACACGCCAGCCGGTGCGCGATTCAAAATGCGTCGGCACGGTTTCTTCGAAGAGCGTGCGTACTTCGCCGGACTTTGCATCGGCCAGTTTGAGCACCGCGGACTTGTGGTCGCGCGTCGTGGAGGCAAAGGCCAACTGCGAGCCGTCGGGGCTCCAGTTGTAATCGGCCATGGTGATGTTGTCGCCAATGGTGCCGCGATGCGGGTCGGCCGGTGCCTTGAGGCGCACCACCGTCTTGGAGTCCACATCAATCACCACGTGGTGAATCATCTGAATGACGCTGTCGCCTGGGAGCGGATACTTCCACTGCTTGAGCACGGGGTGACCGACCTTGGTCTCCACCAGGTACATCTCGCCCACGTGGCGCTCGTCCTGCTGGTTGGTGGCAATCTTCTTGGAGTCGGGCGACCAGAGCACAATCGCGCGATCACTCATGGCCCAGCCGGCGTTGTCAGTGGCGTAGCCAAAGTCTTTGACGCCATCGGTGGTCAGCTGCGTTTCAGTGCCCGTCGCCACCTCGCGCACCCAGAGATTGTAGTTCTTAATGAACGCCGCACGCTTGCCGTCGGGCGAGGTGACCGCGTTACCAGCGCCGCCGCGTCCGCCACCACCACCGGCGCGTCCACCTGCGCCGCCGCGTCCACCGCCGGCGGGCATCTCGGGCACACCTGGGCAGTTCGTGCGTAGCGCATCACAAACCACGCGCACTTTCTTGGCGGGGTCCACCATCACCTGCTCGCGTCCGGCGGCGGTGGTGTTCACATACCAGAAGCGATTATCGGGAAGCCAGGTGGCGTTCACCGTCCCCCCAACCACGAGCGGCGTCACAGACGGACCGAGCATCTTCACCGCACGATCGTAATCGGCGGTGGTCAGGGCACGATGTTGAGCGGGCAGCGCACTGGCCGCTACGACACAAAGAAATCCGCCCAAGGCGGCACGAAACGCGAATCGCATTGCAGACTCCATCAGGGCTATCGGGAAGGCGAGCACCAATCTTCGAAATTGCAGAGCGGGACGCTTGGCGGCAAATGCGGGTCCGTACGGAAACGGTACGAGCTACGGCCATAACTCGTTGAACGAACTCATCTTATGACCCGTAGTGGTGTGCACGCGCCCCTCGGGACAACGCTCCTGTTCCATTGCCGAGGGGTGGTGCCGTCGACGATCTTGGAATGCTGAGGGTCGCTTTCGTGACCGGGATGCTGAAGCCCGTGTTCCTCTGGGGGTTTGATGCGTGTGTTTTCGCTGCCGTATTCACCGCGCCGCATCGTGATTGGTGCTGGCACGCACGCGGCTATCGCCGCCTACATTCGCGAGCGGCGTCCGGCCTTGGAGTTTCGCGGTGCTCCGCACACCGACATTACCGCTGACGACCTCGCGTGGGCTGACACTTACATCGGGTTCAAACGGCCGCCCTCCGCTGCGACCATGGGCAACGTGCGATGGGTGCACTGCACCGGCGCCGGGGTGGATTCATGGCTCTCGCCGGTGGAGCTGGATCGGTCGTTGCTGCTGACGCGCACGCCGGAATCATTTGGCCCCGCGATCGCGGAGTGGGCGGTGGCACGGGTGTTTGCGTTTCGGCAGCAGTTGTTGGCGCTGGCGGACTCGCAGCGAGCGCATCAGTGGGCCCCGCGCGAGCGGGTGGCGGTCGCGGGCACCAAGGCGCTCGTCGTGGGCACCGGGGATGTGGGACGGGCGGTGGCGCGTGCGTTGACCGCGCTCGGCTGCGAGGTGAATGGCGTGTCGAGGTCGGGCGCGCCGGTCGCGGAGTTTGGCTCGGTATATCCCGTGAGCGAACTGGTCAACGTCGTTGGCGATGTGCAGTGGATTGTGTTGGTGGTGCCTGACACGCCCGCCGCGCGCGGAATATTCTCACGCGAGGTGCTGTCGCGCTGTCACGGTGCGGTGTTACTCAACGCCGGACGTGGCTCGACGCTTGACGAAGGCGCGTTGCAAGAAGCGCTCGACAAGGGATGGTTGCGTGGGGCGGCACTCGATGTGTTTGCGGTGGAGCCGCTCCCCAGTGATTCACCGCTGTGGGATGATGCGCGTGTGATGATTTCGCCGCACATCTCGGGGGTAACGACTGTCGAGGGCGCGGGGAGCGGATTTCTCGAGTGTGTGGAGGCGCTTGAGCAGGGGCGGTTGCCGAGTTGGGCGGTGGATCGGGGGCGGGGGTACTGAGGCACCGATAGCGCCGCCGAGCTTCGGGCTCACAATTCCGGCACGAACACCGGTGACGCGTGCGTGCGGTTCGGCAAGGCTTAGCGTTTTGTTTTGCGCGCTTTGTACGGACGCACCGTTCGCTCTTTCACCATTGAGAGCAGCAACTCAGGCTGTTGCTCCGTCACTTGCAACAGGCGCAGTGCGGCTCCATCTGGATGCCGCTTCCCCTGCTCCCACGCGCGCACAGTCTCCGGACTCACATTGAGCGCTTGGGCAAAGAGCGGTTGGGAGAGCTTCATACGGGCACGGAGTTTCGCGATGCGCTGGTACGAGTATTCCGGCGCTTCAGCGATTTTGCTATCAGCGGCGGTCAGCGCCACCGCATGGATACGGTATTCACCGTACGGCTTTCCCTGCTCAAGGGCCACCATCTGCTTGAGCCCTTCGATGACGATGTCTCCAACTGTTGGCTCTGCTACTGTCGGACGGCGCCGTTTTGCCACGCGTATCACTCCACGGTAGAAAGTAGGTCGCGGATCACGCGCAGTTGCGAGGGGGTGAGATCGCGTTGCGTGTTCTTGGCAAAGGCGGCCAGGACATAGACTCGGTCGCTTCGCAGTCGCAAGAAGTAGATGAAGCGGGCGCCGCCTCGTTTTCCGGTACCTTGCAGCGCCACCCGCACTTTGCGTACTCCACCGCCGCGCGGAATGACTCGCCCCGCGAGCGGATTCGCTGCAATCGTCTGCTCGAAGGCTCGCTCGACCTCATCGGAGAGTGAGCCTTTGACGAAACGTTCGTAGAAATCTGAATACACAAACTCAATCCATCGGGCGTGGGGCGGTGCCATAAGAAGTATAGTACCCAGTACCACCCCACACAAGCCATCATTTTGCCGCTCGCCTACCCTTCCGATTTCGGATACACCGTCCGCCCACCCACCACCGTTCGCATCACCTTGATGTCCTTGATGGCGTTCGAGTCCACGTCGTGCGGATCTTTCTCGAGCAGCACAAAGTCCGCGAGCTTGCCGGCCGTGATCGAGCCCTTGATGTTTTCCTCAAAGCTCGCGTGTGCGCCGTTGATGGTGGCAATGCGCAACGCTTCGTCCATCGTCACCTTCTGATTGGCGCCCCACTCGTGGCCGCGGTAATCGCGGCGCGTGGTGAGCGACTGCAACGCCATCAACGGTTCAAAGGGCCCTGGGCCGTAGTCGCTAGCGCCTGGCACCTTGATGCCAGCGTCGAGGAATGACTTGTGCGCAAACATCCAGCGCATCTTCTCGTCGCCATACTCCGCCCACTTTTCGCCGTGATAATAGATGTAGGTCCAGAACGGCGTGGGAATGGAACCGGTCTTCTTAATGCGTTCGATGAGTGAGGGATTGACGAGCGAGCAATGCTCGAGGCGATGCCGCCGACCGGGATGCGGCCACTTGGCGAGGGCGCGCTCGTAGGCCTTGAGCACCATGTCGATGGTCACGTCGCCGTTGGCGTGAATCCCCACCTGCCAGCCGTGACTGTGCGCATCGTCTACCGCGTCGTAGATCTCCTGCTGCGTCATGGTGAGAATGCCGTAGTCATCGGTGCCCACGTATGGTGTGCTCATGCGCATGGTGCGTTCGCTCGCAGACCCATCGGCCGCAAACTTCACGCCGCCCACGCGCACCCATTCGTCACCGAAGCCCGTGTAGACGCCGGCGTCGCGCAGCAACGGAAAAGCGCCGCCGCGAATCATCATGTACACGCGGTGTCGGAGATTTCCTTCGGCGCGAATTTCTTCGTATGCGCGGATGTTGGGCTGCGTGGCACTGAGGTCGTGCACCGTCGTCAGGCCAGATGCCGTGTAGAGCTCCGACATGTGCGCCATCCCTTTTCGGGAGCGCTCACGCTGCTGCTCGGGGGTAAAACGCTGACGCTCGCCCACACGATCAAACACGCGGCGCGCAAGTTCGGCCACGCGTCCGTTGGGCGTGCCGTCGGCGTCGCGAAAGAATCTGCCGTCGGCGGGGTCCGGCGTGTCCTTGGTAATCTTGGCGAGCTCAAAGGCCTTGGAGTTGTACCAGCTCGTGTGGCCGCCGCGGTGGTTCACACTCACCAGATGATTGGGCGCGGCCTCGTCGAGATCGCGCCGATGCAACGGCCGATTCTCCGAAAGTTTGGTGTCGTCGAACATGTAGGCGTTCACCCACATGCCAGGCGGAGTCGTGGCGGCTTTCTTCGTGATAGCTGCCTTCAACTCGGCGATAGAGCGGAGATTGCCGTTCACTTCGTAGAGTTCGTTGACGCCGCTCGGATGATTGTGCGCGTCAATGAACCCCGGCGTGACGGTCATGCGGGCCGCGTCGATAATCTTGGTGCGCGACGACGCCAAGTTACGGATGTCGGCGTTGGAGCCGACAGCCAAAAAGCGCCCGTCGCGAATGGCGAACGCCTCTGCGCACGGGCGTGCCGCGTCGCTCGTGAGCACACGACCGTTGACGACAATGATGTCGGCGTCGATGCCACCGCCCTTCTGCGCCATCCCCGGAAGCGCCGGCACCGTTCCCGATGGTCGCGCGCCGGCGAGTTTCGGGAGGCCGATAGCTCCGGCAAGTAACGCACCGAGTCCAAGAAAATCCTTGCGCGTGACCTTCGACATACAGGAGCTCCTGTGAGAGCGGGGCGTGACGGCCGTTTCGCGTGACGGCCGATTGGCGTGACGTTTTGGGTCGCGTCGACTACACTACACGACGACTGCGAGTGGCTACGGTCGCGGGTCGTCGAGCGTGACCGCGCTGGATTTATACGGCGCATACCCGCGCCCCCAGTCCACACCAACGACTTCCATAGAAATACGTTCGCCGTCAACGTGCACCACCACGTAGTGGTACGGATTGCCGGTGGTGTCGGCCGCAGGACGCACGAGATGCTCGAGCGACACTTTTTCGGAAGCGTAAGCCGCGAGATAGCTCGTGAGGTCCGGCTCGCCCGCGTACTTGTACAGCGGAGCCCCGCCACCGCCGCTCACAATCTGATCCATGCGGTGCGTGCCGCTGGCGTCGGAGTAACGCTCCACCCAGTGCTCAAACAGATGTTCGTGTCCGGTCAGTAAGAGCTTCACGTGATGACGCCGAAAGAGCGGCATCCATTTTTCACGAATGGTGGCTGCCTGCTTTTCGATCACGGGCCCGCCGTGCGGCCCAGACGAAAACGCGGGATGATGGTAGAACACCGCGATGTTCACATACCGCTTGCGGTTCAACCCTTCGAGCTGCTTGCGCACCCAGTCGAACTGCACGCTGTCTTCGGGAATGTTCGAATCAAACGCCACGAAGAAGGTGTTACCAAAGCCAAAGGCATACGCCGAATAGCCCGCGAGCCGGCGCGTCGAGCTGTTGGGTGGAATGAGGTTGGCGTTCGCCGCAAAATAATTGTGCAAGCCGTCCGGCCGTCGCGTGGCAAGCTGACTCGGCGCCGCGTCGTGATTGCCGACCGTAAGGAAGTAGGGAACGTTGCCTTCTTGCGTGAGCCGATTGATGAGCGGGATGTAGCTCACATTCAACTGCGTGGCGAGCGCGCCGTTGACCACGGCGTCACCACTCTGCACCACAAACCGAATGGCATCGCCCGTGCCGGCCACCTGCTTGATGGTGCCGAGCATGGATTCCACGACTTTGCCGTGCTCTACCTGGAGGGCGGTGCCGTCAAAGCGCCCGCGCGTGTCGCCGTATGCGATAAAGCTGAACTTCTTGATTTTGGCGCTGGCGGCTTCGGACAGGAGTGGTGTTCGCGGTGCCCATGTGGGGGCGGTGATGATGGTGTCGCGCGCGGCAGGAGCTTGTGCTCCAAGGGTCGCCGCGCTGGCGAGCGACAGGGCGACCAGACCACGGACCAGCTGGCTCATATTGTTCACGCCGTCTTCCTTGTTGGATGTCGGAAAGGTTGAATGTGGCGCTCCGCGTCCCGATCCGCGACCCCGCTGATTTTGAACGCCCGTCTCATAAGAGGCGTAGTATTATTGAGCAGTCCCGGGCTCACTATCGGAGCCCGGAATACGCACCAGAGCTCCCACCCGAGATTCCCGTGCTGCGCATCCCCTCGTTCGTTCGTTTTTCCGCTGTCGCCATTCTCGCGGCGGGCACCCTGTCGGCCCAGACCAAGCCGGCCGCGACCAAGCCCTCCGCGCCCAAGTCGGCCGGTGAGTGGACCGCCAGCGTCAAACCCGTGTGGCCCGACGAAGGCCCGTATAAATGGGCGCCGCGACCGACCGTCACGGAAATCACCGCCAACGACCTTCGCACCCGACTCTACGGCTTTGCCGACGACTCGATGCTCGGCCGACGCATTGGCGAGCTGACAAACTTCCGAGGCACCGCATACATCGCTGCGGAGTTCAAGCGGCTTGGACTGAAGCCCGCCGGAGAAGACGGCGGCTATTTCCAGAACATGCCGTTCGGTCCCTTTGGCTTTGACAGCACGGGGGCAAAGCTCTCGGTGGGCGGCACACCGCTCGCAAAAACAACCGACTGGATTCCGATGGCACCCGCGCCGAACAACGGCATTGGTGCAAAGGCAGACTACACCAACGCCGCCGCCGTGTTCGCTGGTAAGTGGGGCGACACCACGGTTGCGCTCGATCCGGCGATGTTCCGCGGCAAGGTGGCCGTGTTCCTCGCCGCACCAGCCGCCGCGCCGCGTCCTGCAGCGCCGCTCACGCGCTGTGATTCGCTGCCCGACCGCTTCGGTGCGGCAGCCATCATCATTGCCGCTGATGCGGCAGCCGCCGCCGCACGTTCCGGTGGAGCGGGCGCGGCTCCTGCCGCCGGTGGAGGTCGCGCCGGAGGCTTCGGTGGCGGAGCGCGGGATGGCCGTGCGCTCGCCGCTGGCGCCGTGGGCGTGCTCGTGATTGGGCTCGACGATCTCACCGCCGCCACCATCAGCGCGGCTTTCGCGATGCGCGGCGCTATGCAACCGGCCACCATCAACACCACCGGCATCGGCGGCGCGACGATCTCGCGCGCCGCGGCCGCCAAGATTTTTGGTAAGCCGGCTACGCAGCTCGCCGTAGGTGATGCGGGTGCGGCACTCAGCGCCAACTTCGCGCAGACCTGGACCATGTCCACCACTCCCGCGCGCAATGTGATTGCGATGCTCCCAGGCTCCGATCCGGCGCGCGCCGCCGAATATGTGCTCGTGGGCGCACACAACGATCACGTCGGAACCACGGCAAATATTGTGGACCACGATTCGCTGCGCGCGGTCAACACCGTCACGCGCCGCCAGGGGACCAACGACCCCGTCTGCCGACCGACGGTTGAGCAACAACATCGCATTGACTCGCTCATTGCCCGCGCGCGCAGCATTCGCGCGCCACGCCGTGACAGCGTCATGAATGGTGCCGACGACGACGGCTCTGGCACGGTGGTCTTGCTGGAGATCGCCGAGAAGTTCGCCAAGGAAAAACCAGCCCGTTCCATCATCTTCATTTCACACCAGGGCGAAGAGTCCGGACTGCTCGGCTCCGCGTGGTTCGCCAATCACCCGACCATCCCGCTCAAGAACATCGTCGCCGCGCACAACATGGACATGGTGGGCAAAGGACGCGCCGAACAGGTGAAGTTCGGCGGCCCTGCCTCTGTGCAGATGCTCGGGGCACGCCGCCTGAGCCGCGAGTTCGGTGACGTGATTGACAGCGTCAATGCCAACCGCACCGAAGTGATGGCGCTCGACAAGTCGTGGGACGTGTCGGCCAATCCGATGAACCGGTTCTGCCGCAGCGATCAGGTGAACTATGTGCTCAAGGACGTACCGGTCACGTACTTCTCGCTTGGCTACGCGCAGGACTATCACATGCCCACCGACGAGCCGCAGTACATTGACTACGAGCACGGCGCACGACTCGGCCGATTTATTCACGACGTGATGACGGCAATTGCCAACCGAAAAGATCGACTGGCAATCAGCGGCAATGACCCAACAATGCCGCGCTGCCGGTAAGTTTTACTCGACACACACAAAGCGCCCCGCGGATGACTCCGCGGGGCGCTTTGTATTGAAGTGTTATTCGTAGGCAGATCGCGGGCCAATCGCAAACGTCACACGATCGGATGCCGCACCACGGCGCCGCTCACGCTGTCGCCGCCAAAGTCGAGAAAGAGCTGCCCCTCGGTGACCGTCAGTGCAAACTTCACGCGCCGGTCGAGGCGCTGTACAATCTCATCGAGTAGCGGTCGATCCACTGCGTAGAGTTCCACGTCCTCGGCTTTGTGAATGCGCTGCCCTTCATAGGCGCGCAGCAAGAGGCGCGGTTCCTTGTGCGTATAGATCGCTACGCGCGGCGCGGCTTTGCTCGCCTTGTGCACACGCGAGGCGTCGGGCGAACCGATTTCGATCCACGCCTGAATAGCACCGGTGAGATCGCGCACAGTAATCGCGGGCTCGTCTGCGTCGCTAATCCCTTTCGAGAACGCGATGCCTTCGGCGTACTCGAGGCAATAGGCGAGGATGCGCGTAGCGAAGTACTCCTCGGTCTCCGAGGGGTGGCACGCCGCCTTTATGGCAAGCGATTCGTAAACGTTGCGATCGACGTGGCTGAGCGCGACATCGAAGGTGTACATCGTGGAGGTCAGGGCCATCGGTGTAAGGTAGCGACCGCTCCCGGCGACTGGGACATTTTGTCACTCCGTCCTTTAGGAGCGAGCCGCGAAAAGGGGAAACAAGAACGGGATGTACCGATGGTGACGCGGCGTCCGAGGTGTGTCCAAGTCTGTTGAGTGCGCGCGTCAGGGATTCACCAACCTGCTTTCAGGATATCCGCCGTAGTGGTGTCGGCTTGGTCGACCTAGCTTGATCGCTCCTGTTCGACGGCGCATCTGCGTGCTATGCTCTTCACGCGAACGTAGCAGCGCACGTGGCTTTGAACGTGATTGATACGAGGGGTCGGTTTCTGCAGCAAGCATCCACCTTCAGGAGTCCGCAATGATCTACGCAGCACCTGGCGCCGCTGGCGCTAAACTCACGTTCAAGGCGAAGTACGACAACTTTATCGGCGGCAAGTGGACGGCGCCGGTCAAGGGTGAGTACTTCGACAACATCACGCCCATCACGGGCAAGCCGTATTGCAAAGTGGCGCGCTCTTCGGCCGAAGACATTGAACTCGCGCTCGACGCCGCGCACGCCGCGGCTGATGCGTGGGGTCGCACCTCGGTCACCGAGCGTGCGAACATCCTGAACAAGATCGCCGACCGCATTGACGCGAACCTCGAGATCCTCGCCTACGCCGAAACGGTGGACAACGGCAAGCCGATCCGCGAGACGCTCAACGCCGACATTCCGCTCGCGTCCGATCACTTCCGCTACTTCGCGGGCTGCATTCGCGCGCAAGAAGGATCGCTCAGCGAAATCGACGAGAACACCGTCGCCTATCACTACCACGAGCCGCTCGGCGTGGTGGGGCAGATCATTCCGTGGAACTTCCCCATCCTGATGGCCACCTGGAAAGTGGCGCCGGCACTTGCCGCGGGTAACTGCGTGGTGCTCAAGCCCGCCGAGCAGACGCCGACGAGCATTCTGGTGCTGATGGAGTTGATTGCCGATCTGCTGCCGGCTGGCGTGTTGAACATCGTCAACGGGTTCGGCCTCGAAGCCGGCAAGCCGCTCGCGTCGAACAAGCGTATCGCCAAGATTGCTTTTACGGGCGAAACGACGACCGGCCGCCTCATCATGCAGTACGCGAGCCAGAACATCATTCCGGTGACGCTCGAACTCGGCGGCAAGTCGCCGAACATCTTCTTTGAAGACATCGCCGCCGCTGACGATGCGTTCTTTGATAAGGCCATTGAAGGCTTCGTGCTCTTTGCCTTCAATCAGGGCGAAGTCTGCACCTGCCCGAGCCGCGCGCTCATCCAGGAGTCGATTTACGACAAGTTCATGGAGCGCTGCATCGCGCGCGTGAAGGCCATCAAGCAGGGGAACCCGCTCGATACCGACACGATGCTCGGCGCACAGGCGTCGCAGGAGCAGATCGAAAAGATTCTCTCGTACTTCGACATTGGCAAGCAAGAAGGCGCCAAGTGCCTCACCGGCGGCGCACGCGCAAAGCTCACCGGCGATCTGGCCGGCGGCTACTATGTGGAGCCGACCGTGTTCAGTGGCCACAACAAGATGCGCATCTTCCAGGAAGAAATCTTTGGCCCGGTCGTCTCGGTGACGACGTTCAAGGACGAAGCCGAAGCGCTCGCGCTTGCCAATGACACGCTCTACGGACTCGGCGCTGGCGTTTGGAGCCGCGACGGCAACCGCGCGTATCGCATGGGCCGCGCCATCAAGGCCGGTCGCGTCTGGACGAACTGCTATCACGCCTATCCGGCGCACGCCGCGTTCGGTGGCTACAAGCAGTCCGGCATTGGCCGCGAAACGCACAAGATGATGCTCGACCACTATCAGCAGACCAAGAACCTGCTGGTCAGCTACAGCCCGAACAAGCTCGGCTTCTTCTAGCCCTAGGCCAAAGCTGTTATTGTTGAGATGCGGGCGGCGCAGCGAGAGCGCCGCCCGCATTTTCAACGGAGGAGCATTTTATGGTTGAACGTGTGCTTGCAACGCCAGCCACGCTCGAGTTGATAGAGACTCTCAAAGTCAAACACGGCCCGCTGATGTTCCATCAGTCGGGCGGCTGCTGCGACGGCAGTGCGCCCATGTGCTACCCGCGCGACGAATTCCTCACCGGCGACTCCGATGTGCAGCTCGGAGAGATTGGCGGTTGCGCCTTCTATATGAGTCGTGCGCAGTTTGAGTACTGGCAGCACACGCAGCTCATTATTGACGTGGTGCCCGGGCGCGGCGGCATGTTTTCGCTCGAAGGGCCCGAGGGGCTTCGCTTTCTTACGCGGTCGCGCCTGTTCACCGACGCAGAGTGGGAGACGCTCGCGGGCGGAATCGCGGGTTAGATTGCGCGTGGGGGCGCGCCGCGGTGAGCGGCGGTTTCCGAGCCACTTCTAGGAGTCCCGTGCACGAACAACGACCGATTCGACCACCTGTCTTGCGCCCTGAGCTGGACGAGGCCCTGCGCACTCGGCTGGCCGCGCTGTGCGAAGAAGGGTGGGCTATTTTCGAGAAGTTCGACTCCGACGTGCGCGATCACGACTTTCATCCGTTCGTGCCCGCCGAATATGAGGTGGTGCTCACGTCGCTTCTCGAGCATCGTGCGCCAAAGCGCCGCTTTCTCGAATGGGGCTCGGCCACGGGTGTGATCACCATCATGGCCGACCTGCTCGGCTACGATGCCTGCGGCATTGAGCTCGATGCATCGCTCGTAAAGACCGCGCGTGCGTTGGCTGAGCGGTTCGATTCCAAGGCGCGTTTTGCGGCCGCCAGCTTTCTGCCCACCGGCTACCACTGGAAGACGGCGGATGGCGACGAGCGCACGGGGACGATCGGCACTGGAGAGTCCGGCTATCTACAACTTGGGCAAGCGCTGGAAGACTTTGATGTGGTCTTCGGCTATCCCTGGGGTGGAGAGGAGCCGATGATGCACGATCTCATGGCCAAGTACGGACGGAAGGACGCCCTGCTGCTGGTGCATGGGGTGAATGACGGGGTCAAAGTGTATCGGGGCGGCCATTTATCCGATCCTCTGGAGCGCACGGCGAGAGATCTCTAATTTGACTAGTCTGGTCAGACTAGATACCTTTTACGAATGAAGGACACCTACTCGCTCTACGAAGCCAAGGCGCACCTCTCCGCCATTGTTCGTCGCGTTCGTGAGGGACACGCCGTGATTGTGACGGTGCACGGCGAGCCTGCCGTCGAGATCCGCGCGGTTGAACCGCAGGGCCATACACTCGCGGCTCGCCTGACGTCCCTAGAAGAGCGTGGCATTCTCGTCCCGCCCGCCAAGCGAACACATCGCATTCCGCAGTTGGCAAAACGTCCGGGCGCGCTCAAGCGCTTTCTCGACGACCGCAGCGAATGAAGGTCGCGTACGTCGACACGTCATGCCTCGTGGCCGTCGCACTCGGCGAGCGCGGCGCGGCCGCAGTTGAGCGCCGGCTGGCGCGGTTCGATCGACTCGTGTCGTCCAACCTGCTCGAGGCGGAGTTACGCGCCGCGCTCCGACGCGAGGGCGTGGAAGGCGCGAGTCGGGTGTTGAGCAGCATCACCTGGCTGCTGCCCGACCGACCGTTGAGCGCTGAGATTGCAGCGGTGCTCGAGGCCGGATATGTGCGCGGCGCCGACTGCTGGCATCTCGCCACCGCGCTCTATCTCGCGCCCGAGCCGAGTGAGCTGAGTTTTATGACGCTCGACGAACGTCAGCGGGACGTGGCCGCACTGCTGGGATTCGGCGCCTAACGCACGAGCCGCTTCGCATGCGCTCGCGCGCGCTCCGCCGTGCGCTCCGCCGTGCGCTCAGCCGTGCGCGCTCAAATCCACTTTGATGTTCCGCCACTTCCCCTGGTTGAACCGAATCACGCTCAGCACGCATCGTGTGGAGTGCCCAGCGAGAATAGCCAGCCAAATGTGAATCGGCTGCAATTCTCCAAGACGCTGCATCACAAAGCAGATCGCGAGCGGCAGCATCAGCTGCGACACAATCGAGATATACAGCGGCCCCTTGGTGTCGCCGGTGCCCTGTAGCCCGCCGGTGTAGGTGAGCGCCACGGTAATGAACAAGCCGGAGAGTGCGAGCACGCGCAGTAATTGCGTGCCGATTTCCACCACAATGGCGTCGTGCATGCCGAAGATGGCCAGCAGTTGCGCCGGAATCAGCAGAAAGAGCGCGCCGATAATCGCAGCGCCCACGAGCCCGATGCGCGCCGCGGTGTGCACGCCCTGCACGGCGCGATGGGGATTCCCTGCGCCGAGGTTCTGACCGGCCACTGTTGCTGCGGCACCGAGCAGTGCTGTGGACGTCCAGGTGACAAACGAAAACAGTTCGCTGTAACTCACCGCGTACGTAGCCTGTGCTTCGGCGCCGTGCTTGACGCTCCCAATGAACCCGAGCAGCAGCACGCCGCCCACGTTCATCGCAATGCCCTGAATGCCGGTGGGAAGACCAAAACGGAAGAGCGATTTGATAATCGCCCAATCAGGGGCATAGCCCTCGTGGCGTGGAAAGCGAATCACCCAGCCGCCCATCATCAGTTTCCAGAGCGAGTAGATGCCAACAATACCAAACGCCAACGAGGTTCCCATGGCGGCACCCTTGGTGCCGTACGCCGGAATCGGCCCGAGTCCGCGAATGAGAATCACATTGAAGGTGACGTTGAGCACCGTCGTGGCGATGCCGAGTGCCATGGGGGTGCGCGCGTCTCCGGCGGAGCGCAGTGCGCCGGCGAGCATGAAGAAGATCATCATGCCAAGACTGAACACGAACATCGTGCGCAGAAACGGCAGCGCTTCGGCTTGCACGGCCGCCGAGGCATTCACCATGCCGAGCAGATGTGGTGCGAGCCAGTAGCCCACGGGCGCGAGCACGCCGAGTGCGATGACGATGGCGGCAATGAAGGCTTGGTAGACGGTGCGATCGACTTTTTCGTGATCGCCCGCGCCGGCAAAGCGGGCGACGAGCACGCTCATCCCGGTGAAGAGCGACGAGATGAAGACGATGACCACGAGAAAGATCTGCCAGCTCACGCCAACGGCGGCGTTGCCGGTGAAGCCCACGTAGTTGCCGACCATGGCGTGGTCGATGACGCCCTGCAATCCGCCAATGATGTTGGCGAGGATGGTGGGCCACGCGAGTTTCCAGACCGCGGCGCTGAGCGGTCCTTCGACGATGGAGCGGTCGTAGCGTTTTTCGCTCTGCTTCTTGGCCGATGATGCTTCGTCGGTCGGCGCGGCGGTGGTGTCGCTCATTTCGGTGCCGCCGTGGCGCCCTGGAGTTTCTTCACGAGTGCGGGGAGGTTTTGGATGATGACGATGTTCGGCGATCCGCCCGTGCGGCGTGACATCGCGAACGACTTGCCGTCGGGCGATACGTCGTAGTCCGGGTGTGGCGTCGACGATTCGATGTCGCCTACCGGGAACAGGTTGGTGCGCGACGCGACGGCGAGCGCCGGCACGGTCTGAATGGCGGCAACCGCGAGCACCGGCGTGCCTTTGTCGAACGTGCGGAAAAACAGCTCCTTCCCGTCTTTCGACCACACCGGCTCGGTTCCGCCGGCGAGCGAGACCTGCGCCTGATCGCCCTCACGACCAAACGGACGCACGTATACCTCCTGCCGGCCCGACTGATCGGAGGAGTACGCGAGCCAGCGTTCGTCCGGGGAGAGCATGGGATACAGCTCTTCGTACTCCGTAGCGAGCACCGGTTCGATCGGTCCGTGCCCGCCATTCCGCACGAGGGCGATGTCGCTGCCGCTCTTCGCCTTCAGGTTGAGCACGACCGTGAGGAGCGACTTGCCGTCCTTGAGCCACGTGCCCGAGTATCCGATTTGCGACGACGTAAGGAGCGAATCACTCTGCGTGGACCCGTCGGCGCGCTTGCTGAAGATCCCCAGCGTGCCGGCCCGGGCGGAAAGGAACGCGATGGAGTGCCCGTCGGGCGACCAGGCCACATCGTGCCCATTGCCCGCGAAGGTGGTTCGTGTGAGCGCTCGGCTGCCGACGTCGTAGAGCCACACGTCACGACCGTCCGCGTCGGTGACGTCGAACGCGATGCGACGACCGTCGGGGGAGAACTTGGGACTGTGGCTGAAGTCGGCGCCCGGCACGGTCGTGAGCGTCTGACCCGTGCGGTTCAACAGCACGATGTTGCGCGGACCCTGCGGCCGGTACGCGAGCGTGCCGTTGCGCGAAACCGCGAACTGTGCCACCGCGAACGACGCGACGCCACTGGCAACGGTCACCGACGACCCCGTGATCGTGCGCGTGGACAGGTCGAACGGCGCCGCATTGATGGTGCCGTCGAGCTTGATGTACACCAGCAGCCCCGAGGTGTAGTACGCCTCGACCGTCTCGCTGCCGATGACCGTCGTCTCAGCGCCCGTCGTCAGATCCACCGCGATGATCGGGCCCGATGCCGCCCCCTGCGCCGGCCGTCGCTCCATGAGCGCATACCGCTCACTTGGGAGAATCTGCATCAGCAGGAGATTGGGCTTGAGCCCCTTCACCGCGATCGACTTGTTGTTGGCGTCGAGATACGCGAGTTCCTGCGCATCGTTCTGATACCAGATTCTGCCGCGGCCGTCGACGGTGAATCCCACGGCGCGAATCGGGAGCGACTCCGCCGTACCGCTCGTGATGGACTGGCGATACAGGTGTCGATCGCCGGCCACCGAGGCCACGAACCACTTGCCGTCGGGCCCAAATACGGGATTGCCGATATCCGCCGGCAGATTCAGGAACGGGATGGGATCCGTGGCATCGAGCGCCTGACGTGCGAGCGTGATGCGGCCGTCGGGTCGCTTGTACTTGAACAGCAACTCGTCACCGTTCGGCGAAATGTCGATCTCGCGGTCAGTGCTCGCAAACGCTGGGTCCACGGCGGGCATCAGCAGGCGTGACGGCGGCTGTTCGTTCTCAGTTCCGCGCGCACCGCCGCGCCCCGCGTACCACGCGCCCGTCGCAAGCACCACCGCCGCCACCGCATACACCACTTCGCGCCGCCGCGACCGCGCCGAGCGAATCGCCGCGCGATACGTGCCGGTGCCCGGTTTGTCGAGCGCATGACTGAAGTCGGCGGCCGACGCAAAGCGATCGCCCGGAATCTTCTCGAGCGAACGATGCACCGCGTCGCTCACGTACACCGGAACCGACGGCCGGCGCGCGTCCACCGCGCGCGGCACTTCGGTCATCATGCGCGACATGATCGCCGCTGCACTCGGCCCGGTGAACGGCGCCTCGCCGCAGAGCATCTCGTACATCACGGCTGCGAGCGAATAGACGTCGCTGCGTCCGTCCACGGTGCGTTCGGCGGCGGCCTGCTCCGGACTCATGTACGCCGGCGTGCCGACGCTCATCCCCGTCTGCGTGATGCGCATCCCCGCGGCGTTGGTCACGGCGAGCGCCACGCCGAAGTCGGCGACGAGCGCCTGGCCGTCCTGCAGCAGAATGTTTTCGGGCTTGATGTCGCGGTGGATCACGCCGTGGCGATGCGCGTAGTCGAGCGCGGACGCGGCGCCTTGGATGAGCCGGATGGCGTCGCCGATGGGGAGCTGTCCTTCGCGCGTCATCCGGTCGCGCAGCGACTCCCCCTCGATGTACGGCATCACGTAGAACACGAGTCCGTCGGCGGCGCCGGAATCGTAGAGCGGCAGGATGTTGGGATGCTGCAGGTTGGCCGTGGTGCGGATTTCGGCGAGGAACCGTTCGGCGCCGAGCACGACGCCGAGTTCCGGATGCAGCACTTTGAGCGCGACGTTGCGCTGATGTTTGATGTCTTCGGCCAGATAGACCGTGGCCATTCCCCCGCGACCGATTTCCCGGTCAACGCGATAGCGGCCAGCGAGCGCCGCGTTCAATCGCGGGGTGAGGTCTTTGTGCGTCACGTAGGGGCGCGACTTTCAGGCCGAAGGGTGGGGCTGCGGCTATTAAATGAATGTCGCCCTAACCTACCGTGCGGACAGTAGTTCGGCCAGAAGCCGAAGGCTATTTCAGGGGGTCGGTTTCAGAGGGGAAACCGGGGTCAGGTTCGGCCGTTTGGCAGCGCGTTTGTCCCCTGACGAGATCCCCCGGGCGTGTCGCCAAGCCCAGGGGAGGAAGAAATCGCGCGCCCAGGCGACTTCGGCATTTAGTCGGTCTATTGGCCCTGGGGCGGGCTTGGCCGGCAGCGGGTCGGCCCAGTGCCCTTCCTCGGCGTCGATGCTCACGGCCGAGGCCAGCGCGCCGGCGATCCGCCGATGTCCTTCGCTGTTGGCGTGGAGCCGGTCCGGGTGCCAGAGCCGGAGATCGGTGGTGATGTCGTAGCTCGCGAGATCGACGCAGAGCGCGCCGGTGCGATTGGCCGCGTCGCGCACGAGCTGGTTGAGCGCGAGCAGCCGGTCGCGCATGAGTCGCGCGAGCGGAACGTTCGCCGAGAGGTCCGGCATAGTGATGGTGAGCACCGTCGCGCCGGTGGAGCGGAGCGCGCCGAGCATGTGTTCGAGGTCGGCGGCAACGCCGTGGACGTCGCACGTGAATCGCGCGACGTCGTTGACGCCTGCAAAGACTGTGGCGATGTCCGGTTGCATCGCGAGCGCCGGCGCGAGCTGTTCGTTGCGCACTTCGTGCGTCTTGCGGCCGCGGACGGCGAGGTTGGCGTAGAGCAGCGGCGTGCTCTGAGCCGCCGCCACATGCTCGGCGAATCGATTGGCCCAGCCGCGGTACTCGCCATTTGGCAGCGGATCTTCGAGCCCTTCGGTGGAGCTGTCGCCAATGGCGACGTAGCGAAAGTATTCCGTTGGTGTCGCCATCGCATCAACTCTCGGTGTGACCGCTGGTGCCACCCCTACTCCGCCGCCGGCAGATCAATCAACTGCGGCGTGTGTCCGGTGGCCTGCAGGAATTGTTTGATGCCTTCGGCCGAAATCCGTAGCGTCGCCGTATTCACCAACGGATGACATTGCACCGAATCGGCGGACCACAAATCGCGATCCACAAATAATTCCACATCGTGCGTGGGGTCGTTGATCAGCGCGAGCAGCGACACCGCGCCCGGTTCAATGCCGAGTCGTTTTTTGAGTCGGTCGGGCGATCCAAAGCTTGGCCGTTCAAAGGCGATGCTCGCGGAGAGTTTGCCGAGGTCGACGGTTTTGTCGGCGCGCACGGAGACGAGCGCTTGGCGCGTGCCCTTTTTGTCGCGCAAGAAAAGGTTTTTGGTGCGGGCGCCGCCGAGTGGGACGAGGCGTTCGACGTCTTCAACGGTGAAGGCCGGTGCGTGGTCGCACCGTTCGTAGCTGATACCGTGGGTGTCGAGAAAGGCGTAGATGTCGGTCACTTCTTTTTGGCTGGAGATTTTGGCTTTTTCGGTTTTGGCGCTGGCAGCGCCGCGTCCGTGGCGAGAATCAGTTGGACGAGTATCGACGGGTCGTCGAGCAGATCGCTCGCGTTGATAAATGGTTTTGCGCCCGGGTAGGGCGGCCCCCATGTGACGTTACCGACCACCGCTTCACCCTGCGGCGTCGGTTTTACGAAGAACTGATTGTCGGCAATGAGTGCGACGATTTTTCCGTGACGGTACAGCCCGTACTCCCCGAACATCTTGGTGATGGTGATCCCGCCGGCGTCGTGCAGTTGATCGCACACGTAGGCGGCATAACTCGCGTCGGTGGCCATAGTGCTGGGGGGGGTTAGCGAGCGCCCGCCGCGGCAAGCTTGGGGGCGCGTCGGTGGTGGGTGGCTTGTTCAAAACCATACGACAGTGTGATCAGTTTTCCTTCGCTCCACGGCCGGCCAAAGAAAGTCATCCCCACGGGGAGAGTGTTGCCGCGCGTGTAGCCCATGGGCACGGTGATGGCGGGAAAGCCCGTGGTGGGGGAGAACAGTTGGCTGTTGTCGCCCGCCGGTGTGTTGAGATCACCAATGAGGCGTGGCGGGTTGCTCCAGGTGGGATACACGAGGGCGTCGAGTTTGAGCGAGTCCATCATTTTGAGCACGGCGGCGCGGAACCGGTCGCGCATCACTTCGCGCGCTTTGCACCCCGGGCTGTCTTCCGGCGCGACGGTCACGGAGTCGTTCACCTGCAGCCGTAGCTGCACGGTGGGGTGATAGTTGCCGCTGCGCAGCACTTCTTTGATCGTGTGTACTGGCGCGTTGGGCGCGCGTTTGGCGAGGTAGCGTTCGAGGTCAAACTTGAAGGTGCTGCATCCACCGCCGCCTGCGCGGGTGATGGCGTTGAGCGAGTCGATCCCTGCGGGGTCTACAATGACCGCGCCTTGGGCTTTCATAGCGTCGACCGCGCGCATGAACACGCTGACGATTTCGGTGTCGGTCGTGGACCGTTCGTATGCTTGGCGGAGGATGCCGATACGTGCGCCTTTGAGTCCGCCCGCTTTGACGAAGCTGTTGTAATCTTTTTCGCGGTGTTCGCGTGCCGGTGCGGTGACCGCGTCTTCGGGATCTTCGCCCGCGACCACTTGAAACACAGCGACTGCGTCGGCGACGGTGCGGGCCATCGGGCCGGCGATGTCAGAACCGTTGGCGAGTGGCACTACGCCCGCGCGCGAGGTGAGCCCCATGGTGGAGCGGATGCCTACGAGCGAGTTGTGCGAGCTGGGGCCGCGAATGGAGTTCCCGGTATCAGAGCCGAGTCCGACTTCCGCTTCGTTGGCGGCGACCGCGGCCGCAGTGCCGCCGCTAGAGCCGGCGGTGACGCGATCGAGGGCGTAGGGATTCTTGGTGTAGCCGGGGAGAATCGAGCTCACCGTTTCGTACGGCGTAAAAGCCCACTCGGCGAGATTCGTTTTGGCGAGCACAATGGCACCCGCCGCGCGGACGCGCGCGACCATGGTGGCGTCTTGATTGGGAATCCACCCCTTGAGGGCGAGCGAGCCCGCGGTGGTTTGGAGGTCGCGTGTTTCGAAGTTGTCTTTGACCACCATCGGAATGCAGTGGAGCGCGCCGACGAGTCCTTCTTTGGCAAATCGTTTATCGAGCGAATCTGCCACGGCGAGCGAGTTCTCGTTCAGGGTAATGATGGCGTTGATGGCCGGCCCTGATTTGTCGACGGCGCTAATGCGGTCGAGATAGCGCTGCACGAGCTGGTGGCAGGTGAGCGATTTTGCGCGGAAGGCCGCGTGGACTTGGGCGATAGTTGTTTCTTGCACATTGAACGGTGCGGCGCGTTGTGCGGCGAGTGCGGCGGGCGCGGCAGCTGTGGCGATGGCAACGGCGGCGATGAGTTTGAGCAAGCGCATGATGATTGCTGGTGCGGTTGGAGGATAACGAATACGAGTTAACGAAAGCGCGCTGCTATGTCGTCCATCTGCTGAATGCGCGTGGCAGCCCAGCCGCGCAATCGGAGCGCGCCCACGCCGAGCAGGGTGGCGCCCATGGTGGCGAGTGGGACGAGTTCCTGCAATGCGGCGCCAGGCACTCCTGTTGCGACGCTCACGGCGGTGACTGCGCCGATCGCGCCGAGCACGACAACACCGGCCGTGACGATATTTCGCGCGGCGACGTGGACGGTGCGCATGCGGAGTCGGTCGCCGTGTTCGGTGGGTTCAATGAGGATTTGCAGGTTGCCATTGGTCCATTGGCGGAGTCCGCCGTCGGATTTGACCACGCCGCGCGCGTCGAAGGTGTCGCGTAGCACCACGACGAGTCGTTCCCATTCTTCGGTCGTCACTCGGCGCTCCAGTGCAACGGTGCGTCCGACGCCGACGGTCGCACCGAGTAGGGTGCGGCGGAAACGTGGCTCGTGTCGGTCGAGCGAGCGCGCCGCGTCAGCGGCTGACTCGGCGGTGATGCCCGCTTGCCGGCCGATCTCGAGGACTTCCGCCAGGGTGAGCCCTTCGCTTGGCGGGAGCTGGCGCGCAACCTCGAGTTGCGCTTCGGTGGCGCGTTTGAAGATCTCGGCGACTTCTTTTTCGTCGTAGCGGCGTTCGGGCATTGGGGAAACATCGCAGGTGTGGCGGAGTGGGGCAAACGGTGGGGCGGCGGCCTCGTGACGCCGTTTGCAACTATATGATGGCGCGTTGCGGCCTCTTGCCTGCGAGAATGGCTGTTATGAGCGAGCCTAGGAGGACCCTGTTTGGGGTCATGCGCGAGCAGTTGGCGCTTCGGCATGCCAGTCCGCGCACGGTCGAGGCATACCTCGGTTGGGTGCGGCGATACGTGCGCCATTTTCCGGGTCGTCACCCCCGTGAACTGGGCGAACGCGAGCTATCGGGATTTTTGACGTATCTAGCGGTGGAGCGGCGTGTGGCGGCCTCGACGCAGAATCAGGCGCTTGCCGCCCTGCTCTTTTTGTACGGTGAGGTCCTTGAGACTCCCGTCGGTTGGCTGAACGATGTGGTGCGCGCCAAGCGACCGCAGCGGCAACCAGTGGTCATGAGCCGTGACGAGGCGCGGCGAGTGATTGAGGGCACGCGAGGAACATCGAAACTCATTGTACAGGTGCTGTACGGGTCTGGGCTTCGGTTGCTAGAGGCCTGTTCGCTCAGACTGAAGGATGTGGATGTGACGCGCCGCGAATTGATCGTGCGCCACGGCAAGGGCGGCAAAGACCGACTGACGATGTTGCCGGACACGCTCGTGCCGCTGCTCGAGGCGCAGATCGTGCGCGTGCGCGCGCTGCACCGTCGCGACCTCGCGGCCGGCCGTGGCGCGGTGGCACTTCCAAACGCCTTCGCAGCAAAATCACTGAGCGCGCCATGGGACCTGCGTTGGCAATGGCTCTTTCCTGCGACTCGGCACTATCGCGACCCTGCAACCGGCAACTGGGTGCGGCATCACCTTCACGAAAGTGTGGTGCAGCGTGCGGTGTCCGACGCCGTGCGCTCGTGCGGCCTGCTGAAGCGCGTGACCTGCCACACGTTCCGCCACTCGTTCGCAACGCACCTACTTGAAGCCGGCTACGACATCCGCACGGTGCAGGAACTCCTCGGCCATTCCAACGTAGCCACGACAATGATCTACACGCACGTCCTCAACCGCGGCGGCCGCGGCGTGCGCAGCCCACTCGATGCGCTCGGCTCAGAAGACGCGGAAAAGGGAGTGCCAGCGGCGCAGGCTGCAGATCCCACTCACGTTAGGCGGTGGACGGGCGCCACCTCAACGCCAAGTGGCGCAGAGACTTGCGGCGCTAATGGATCGTCTGCAACGTAGTGATAGGCTGACAGGCGTTCGCAGGAGTTGTCGGCCACACACGATATAGAATGCAGTCTAATCTTCGTTATGCACGCAAAGCAAGATTGGTGTATTATCAGGTAGCCCCTCAGCGAGACTGACCCATGGACCTCCGCGACGCCGTACATAGTGATCCCCTGACGCTGGGTGGAACCCCCGTGTTCGTCGACACGCGCGTTCCGGTCCAAACTCTCTTCGACTATCTCGAAGGCGGCGATACGATCGACGAGTTCTTGCATCAATTTCCGTCGGTGACGCGCGCACGCGCGATCGCCGCCTTGGACGCGGCCCGAGACACTCTGGTGGCCGGTGCGCGTACTGCTTGACGAGAACCTCCCGCTGGACTTCGCGGCGCTGGTGGTCGGCTATGAAGTGGTCACCGTTCGCGGTCTCGGCTGGGCAGGCACGCAGAACGGGGAGTTGATGCGCCGCGCGGCAACGGTCTGCGACGCATTCGTCACTATGGATCGGAATATTCCGCATCAGCAGCACATCGCGGGGTTGCCGTTTGGCGTGATTCTCGTGGTTGCGCACTCAAATCGTCTTGCGGATTTGCGCGGACACGTGGCAGCGCTGCTCGCGGCGATCGCACTAGCCAAGCCGGGCGTCCTGCAGCGCGTTGGTGCATAACCACGAGTTGCTGCCGCCGCGGTGCGGGCACTCGTTGTAGTGGCTCGCGCGCGACGTCTCGACGACGTAGCATCAATGTGAGCGGCTCTCTGGCCGCGCAGCAGAACTCTCGTCGTTAGGTCGACGCGACGAGCGTTCGCGGTCCCGTGAGATCGAGTTCCGAACTCCCTTTGGCATTTTGAACGGTGTCGTTAACACGCGAGGGTTCGTGTCGTCTATACAATGGCATGATTGTGAACCTCATCTGGCGCGCGGCAAATGCGCAGCCGGCGCCGGAGTGCGATGACATGATCAGACGCTGCGCCCCAGGCGCGCGCCGCGCGGCGGCACTCATCTGTGCAGCCCTTGCTGGGTGTGGGGGCAGCGCAACCAGCCCGCCCGCCACGCCGAGTGAGCCCGCGTGGCGGGCAACGTCGACGGCCTGCGTCGCCCCGGGCACGATCGGCTCGTGCGACGTGCCGGGATGGGCCGGACGCCCGTATCGGGTGTTTGTCCCGACTCGTACGGTCGTGGCCTCGCCGCAACCGGTCGTGCTGATGTTCCATGGCGGCGGCGGCAACGCCACGGGGACGCTGTCGATCACGTGCCCGCCGAATGCGGCCAATCAGCCCGACCTGACATCCCCTGACTGCCTGCAGCAGCTCGCCGAGCGTGAGGGGTTCGTGCTGGTCGTCCCGAACGGCTCTGGCACACCGAGCGATCCGGAGTTCCGCACCTTCAACGCGGGCGGTGGGCAGGGCCCCTGGCAATGCGTCAGCGGACTCGCCTGTGCGACGGGCGTCAACGACGAGGGCTACGTGCGAGCGGTGCTCGACCAGCTGAACGGGTGGATCAACGTGGACACGCGGGCCACGTTCGCCACGGGTCTGTCGAACGGCGCCGCGCTCGCGCACCGTCTCGCGTGCACACTGTCGAGCCGCATCGTCGCGATCGCCTCAGTGGGCGGTGTGAATCAGTTTGCGGCCACCGCACCATGCCAACCCGAGCGCCCCGTCGCGGTGCTCCAGATCCACGGGACGGCGGATCCATGCTGGACCTATGAAGAGAGCGATCGCGTCTGCGTGGGCGTTGGCTCGGGTCTCAAGGTCGGCGTGGACGCGAGCGCAGCGGCGTGGGCGGCCAGGCTGGGATGCTCAGCGACGCCCGCGGTCGTCCGTGAGCCCGATCGCAACGCCGATGGATTGCAGACCGTCAGCACGACCTGGCGCGACTGTCGGGCCGCGCTGGTCACGCTCCGCGTCGAAGGGGCGGGCCACACCTGGCCGAACGGCTTCCAGTACCAGACGGTCGGGGCGATCGGTCCGGTTTCTCGCGAATGGGGGTCGGAGCGCATCTGGGCGTTCTTCACCGCGAATCGGCGGTCAGGGATGTAACATCGCGCGCCATCGCGCAGCGCAGCGCGGGGTGGCGCGGGGTGGCGCGGGGTGGCCGACCGAATTGCGCGTCGCCGTCCCGAACGGCTGATTGAGGCAGCGCGTGGACTCCGCTTCGGCGCAACCGCAGCGAGGCGCCGATCTGACGCCTCGCGTACGCTACGACGCCGTCCCATGTCTACGCCGTGTGGTACTTCGTATGTGAATGCACGCGACCTAACCTCGCGTTGGTACCGACGGCGGCTCAAAGGCCTGCGGCCACTTGCTCGCTACGCTCGCTGGCCGCCTCCTTTGATGAGCCGCCGCGGCACAACGCCCGTCGTTAGCCTGACACTAAACCATCTGATCGGTACGCCGTGCACTTTTCTCGATTCGTTGCGATTGCCGCCGTTCTCGTCTCTGCGCGTGCTGCGGCGCAGGCCCCAGCCACCATCGACCTTGTCGGTCCCTCTGGTCAGCGGCGCACGCTCTCAACAGCTGACGTTGCTAAAATGACTCGCCACGAGGTCAAGGCCGCAGCACATGCAGTCAGTGGCACGTTTTCGGGTGTCTCACTTGCCGACGTCTTGCCACTCATCGGCGCGCCGGTCGGCGACTCACTGCGCGGACCCGCGCTCGCATCCTACGTATTGGTCGAGGCCGCCGATGGATACCGAGTCACGTTCACGCTCGCGGAATTCAACGCGGGATTCACCGATCGACGCATTCTGCTGGTTGATCGTAAAGACGGTGCGGCACTCGCCGCGAAGGATGGGCCGTTTCAATTGATCGTCCCCGACGAGAAGCGGCCCGCGCGTTGGGTGCGCCAAGTGCAGCGGATCAGCGTGGTCTTCCTGCCAGCACCGAAGCATCCATGACCGTGCAGGCTAACACGGGTTGCAGCCGACGAGGTTCGGACACCGATTGTAGGGGTGCGCCGTCGAGTTTGGAGAAGTAGCATCAATGTGTGCGCCCGCGTCTCCTCGCAGCTGAACCCAATTCGTTAGGTTGTCGCCAGTCATCTTTTCTCTTTGCAAGGGTACCACGACATGTTCTTCGCGATTCTGGAAGTGCTGGCCTTCGCGGTGCCTGTTGTCGGCTTCGCCAATCGCCGCAAAGCGTGGGGGCGTTCGCTGGCGTTCGCGTCGGTGACCGTTCTGGTCGTCGCCTACGCTGCGGTTCCCGCTCTGCGGCACCACATGGTGAGTGACTTGCGCGCTGGATTCACCGGCTGGTAGACGAGCGCCTGCGCGACTCGCCGTCCGCGCCGCGCGCATCCTAACGCGAGTTGCTGCCGCCGCGGTGCG
>JAPLKS010000015.1 GCA_026387915.1 Gemmatimonadota bacterium | reverse complement strand
GTGAAGTCTTCCACGCGCACGCGGCCCGGCACTTCCACGCGGAGATCCTTGATGTCTACGACTTGGTCGCCACCACGCTCGCCTACTTCGAAGTGGAGCGACATAGCGGCCGGAGCGCCCGGCGGTGGCGCCAGGCGCGGCAGGCGTTCGAGCCGCTTGCGCTTGCCCTTGGCCTGAAACGAGTTCACGCCCGCGAGGTTCCGCCGGATGTACTCCTCTTCCTTCTTCACATAGGCGCGCTGCTTTTCCATCTCGCGCTCGCGCGTGAGCCGTCGTTCGGCACGCTGCGGAACGAACTGACTGTAATTACCCTTGTACGACTCGCTCGACTTTGCCTCGACGTGCAGGATGTTCGTGCAGATCGCGTCCATGAACGCACGATCGTGCGATACCACAATCACTGTTTCGTCGGCTTCGTTGAGCCAATCCTGCAGCCAGGTCGTGGTATCGAGGTCGAGGTGGTTGGTGGGTTCGTCGAGCAGCAGTAGATCGGCGGGCGCAATGAGTTGCGCCGCGAGGCCCACACGCCCACGCTCACCGCCCGACAGCGTGGACACGAGTCGCGTCTTCGATTCCTCGGCGTCAAAGCCCAACCCTTGCAACACCGCGTCGACGCGGGCGTGGTAGATGTAGCCGCCAATGTCGGCAAACCGCTCTTGGTCGCGGCCGAACTGCTCGAGGAATTCGTCCGTCACCTGCTCGCCCATATTGCCAAGTTCAATAGCCTGCTCGGCGATGCGTTGCTCAAGCGCCATGACCTCGCGCCAAGCGGCGGCACCCGCTTGCCACACTGTTGTGGCGCCCTCAAAAGCGCGGTGCTGATCGAGCAACGCGTGGCGAAGTCCTGGCTTGCGCGCGACGCTTCCCACCGTGGGGCGCAGCTCGCCCGTGATGATGTTGAAGATCGACGTCTTGCCGGCACCGTTGCGACCGATAATCCCCCACCGCTCGCCATCGGCCACGGTGAAGGTGATGTCTTTGAACAGTTCCGTGGCGCCAAAAGAGACGCCGACGTTGGATACAGAAAGGAGGGTCACGCGGAGCGGGAAAAAGAGGCGGGGCGGGGCGGCGGCACGACGGTCGCGTGCTCCCCGTAAAATAGCGCATGTTCTACCGCGGTTGCGGTTCCGGGCGCGGCCTAGACGACCCGCGAATGGCGGCCACGGCAACGTCCTGTATCTTCTAGTCATGCGCACTCCCACCATCATCGCCCTCCTGTCCCTCGCCGCCTGCGGTGGCCGCTCCGTCGACTGGCCCGTGTATCAGGGGAGCGACGACCACACGCACTACACCACGCTCTCGCAGATCTCGCCCGCGAACGTCGCGTCGCTCAAGGTCGCGTGGACCTACGATACCAAGGACGCGTTCGACGGCTCGGAGATGCAGTCCGTGCCCGTGGTGGTCGACGGCGTGCTCTATGCGATGTCGCCCAAGCAGCGCGCCTTCGCGCTCGACGCGAGAACGGGCAAAGAACTCTGGAGCTTCGATCCGACGGGCGGGCACTTCGCCGGTCCGCGCATCCGCTACCGCGGCGTCGTAGTGCACGACGGCCGCGTGTACTTCAACTACCGATATCGTCTGTTCTCGCTCGACGCAAAGACCGGAGCGAAAGCGCCGGGCTGGGGGAACGATTCGGGTTGGGTCGATCTCCGCGAGGGGCTCGACCGCCCCGTGAAGGGACTTTCCGTGAGCGCGAGCACGCCGGGTGGCGTGTACAAGGACATGCTGATCATGGGCACGGCGGTGCCCGAGGCGTTGCCGAGCGCGCCCGGTGACATTCGCGCGTACGACGTGAAGACGGGGAAGATCCGGTGGACCTTCCATACGATCCCGCACCCGGGGGAGTTCGGCTACGACACGTGGCCCAAGGACACGTGGAAGATCGCGGGCGGCGTGAATGCGTGGTCGGGCGTGACGATTGACCACAAGGGGGGTCGCGTGTTCTTCGCCGCCGGCTCGGCGTCGTACGACTTCTACGGCGCGAATCGTTTGGGCGACGACCTCTTCGCGAATTCGATCGTTGCGCTCGACGCAAACACCGGCAAGCGGCTCTGGCACTTCCAGGGACTCAAGCACGACCTCTGGGACCGTGATTTCCCGGCGTCACCCGCGCTCGTGACCGTCACGCGCGACGGCCAGCCCGTGGAGGCCGTTGTGCAGATCACCAAGACCGGGCACGTGTGGGTGCTCGATCGTGACACGGGCAAGGAGCTGTTCCCGAGCGAGTGGCGGCAGATGCCCAAGGCGTCACTCGACGGCGAAGTCGCCGCGGACTCGCAGCGGTTCCCCACCATCCCGCGCCCCTTCGTTCGTCAGCAGCTCACGGAGTCGGAGCTCACCGACCGCACGCCCGAGGCGCACGCGGCGGCGCTCAAGATTTTCAAGGAGAATCCGACGCCGCATCCGTTCACGCCGCCGACGCTCACGGGAACGATCATCTTCCCTGGCGTGGACGGCGGAGGCGAATATGGCGGGCCGTCGTACGACCCGAAGACCGGCCTCCTCTACGTGAACGCGAACGAGATGGGGTGGGTGCTGAAGATGGTGCGCCGCGATACCGTCTCGTTGTTCAATGCGTACTGCGCCGAGTGTCACGGACCCAAGACCACGCCGCTCGCGCCGACGCTCACGGGCGTTGGCAAGAAGTACACGCGCGATCAACTGGTGCGGGTGATCAGCGACGGCACGGGACGGATGCCCGGGTTCTCGCAGGCGATGGACGATTCGATGGTCGGCGAGATTGCTGACTTCGTGCTCACGGGCAAGCCGACGCACCGCGCGCCGAAATCGGTGCCAACGTTCATGAAGTACCGCAACACGACGTTCGACATCTTCCTCGATCACGAGGGCTACCCCGGCACGAAGCCGCCCTGGGGGACGCTCAACGCGATCGACCTGAACTCCGGCGAGACGAAGTGGTCGATCCCGTTCGGCGAGTATCCCAAGCTCGCCGCACAGGGAATCAAGAACACCGGCACCGATAACTACGGCGCCGCGATTGTCACGGAGAACGGGCTGTTGCTCATCGCCGCGACGACGTACGACAACAAGATGCACGCGTACGACAAGGCCACGGGAAAACTGCTGTGGGAGTACACCCTGCCGGCAGCGGCGAACAACACGCCTGCTACTTATATGATAGGCGGCAAGCAGTACATCGTGGTCAGCTGCGGCGGCGGGAAGAACGGGGCACCGTCGGGGGGGACGTACGTGGCGTTCGCGTTGCCGTAGCGCGGTACTCCGACGCTATGACGTCGACGCACTCGTACCCACGTGCACACAAGTCCACTCCACCGAACAGCCGTTCTCCGCTGCCAATCAGGCTGCGTCGTGGATGGAGCGACTCACTCGGTTCCGGTGAGTCTCACGCGGATGTCGTCGTAAGCCGCGGTGACGAGTCCTTCGAGCGCATGGGCATCAACTACGTGCCCCGGCTTCAGTTTCACATGGCGCATGGACTTGCCCGTACCCTCCAAGAGCGCCGTCGGGTCAGGCAAGGCCGCGCCGTGAAAGAATCCCACGTTGACGTGCGCACTGAACACGTTCACATACGCGAACGGGGCATCCTGTACGCACGCTGTTGGGCAGCCATCGTGCATGAGTTCTCGGACGTCGGAGCCACAGTGCCGTATTGCCGCGAACCATCGGCGGGCCAATGCCGCAAATTCTCCGCGCTGCCCGTTGATCCAGCGGTCGATAGCGGGATCCCGCTCGAGGGATCCATCGAATCTGAGAAATGCTGACACGATGCGAAACTCCGTTCCGGTGAACGGCGGCTGGGTGCCGCCACATGTGACGTTCGACGACGGCAGCGGCTTGTTAGGCGGCACCGCTATTTTTGCGCCTTCTGTGCATCAGCATCCCAGCCCCAGTTCCAAGCGTTGCGATCACCAAGGTGAAGGCCGCCAGCAACAGGATTGATGTGTACGTGTTCGGGTGCAAGGTGTCCGGCAGTCCGAGCACGTGCTTCACAAGATGCGCCAGCGGAACGCAAACCCACGCGGCCAACGCCGTGGGCCAGCCAGCACGACCCCACGCGCCGCCGAACGTCGCCGTCGTCGCACTGAGAAGCGCAACAATGACGATCGGACTCACCTCCCCGCCGAAAGCAAAGTTGTCCACGCAGGCAATGGCGATGCCCGTGCCAAAGCCTACCGCGAACCGCTCCAGTGAACTCCACGTCTTCATCTTCAGGCGCCTCCGCCTAACGAAGAGTCGTCAACACCAACCAGCGTCAGGTGGCGCCGACCGTACGGTCCGGCCCAGTCAACGGCGTCACCGTGACGGCGGCAGCGCGTACTCGAACTCGTACGAGTGCTTCTTGCCTTCGATGATAATCTTCAACGTGCCCGTGAGTCCGACCAGCTCCTCCGTGCCGGAATCTGGCACGACCGAAACCGAAAGCGTCGGCACGCCGCGCGTCATGGTCCCAGAGTGCTGCAGGGTGAAGCTGCCTCGCCGACCATGCAGCGCGCCCTTCACTTCTTCGAGAGCGACGTAGCCCGCCGAGGTTTGCTCGTTACTCGCTGCGGCGAGCATCTCGCCGGTTGCGTTTGCCTCAAGATCGCCCTGGTACTGCTTATCCAAGGCGTATCGAGTCAAGCGCGAGCCATCGGATGTGTGCGCCATAGGCTGGGGGTTCATCTTGACGTCGAACGTGCCGCGGGCAACGGTCATGAATGGAGTCTCAGAGGAAAGGCTGGAGGGGCCTACGAGATAGCAACGGGAAGGGCTCGACGTGTGGACGGTTGCCGAGAAGGCAACACCAACGATAGCGAGCGTCGCGAAGAATGGGTTCATAGGAACGGATCCGAGGAGCATATAGGTGCCGAAGGGGGAGGTGGCGACTGTACGCGACCGTGACCGAATAACGCCAAGGGTGAGACTGAAATTAGGACGATCGCTACGTCACGATGGCGGCTTCCCATCCATTATCCTTTGAATTCTAGCGCTTGTGCTTAGTATATTTGCAAGTCGTTTTCCACTAATCACTCGCCCCCCGATTAATGCCAACCATCAATCCGTATATCAATTTCAACGGCAATGCCGAAGAAGCCTTCACCTTTTACAAGTCGGTTTTTGGTGGAGAGTTTTCCAAGGTCATGCGCTTCAAAGATTTGGCGAGCACCGAGTTTGTCGTTCCAGACAGCGATGCCAATAAGCTCATGCTCATCGAACTGCCTGTTGGCCCAACGGTGCTCAGAGCCAACGACGTCCCGGCGAGCATGGGACGGGTCAGCGAAAATGAGAACCGGTCGAAGATTGCCGTTGTTGCCGAAAGCCGTGAAGAGGCCGAAAAGATCTTTACTGGGCTTTCAGCCGGTGGGGCGGTGGAGATGCCGATGGGCGAGAGCCCGTGGGGTACGTACTTCTCCATGTTTCGAGACAAGTACGGCATCGAGTGGACGGTGGAGTTTAATCCAAGCGTTCGCAAGTAAGCGAACACAAGAATCAGGATGGCTACGCTGGCGACAATGCGCAGCAGAGCAGCGTGAACGGGATCTCCTCTTCCCGTTCATGCTGCATTGCTTGGACGTCGCGCGCGAGCTTACGGTTCGGAGCGTCCCTTCAAGTACGCCAAGCCGAACCCGAGCAGCAACGCCACCAGCACCACCGTGCTGCCGCCAAACATCCAACTCGCGCTCCGTAGACTCGCGCGCTCGGCGAGCGCCTCGGGGTCGCTGTAGCGCACTTCGATCGCTCCGCGCATCGCCTGGTCGGAGCCGTGGCACTTCTCGCAGGTCTTCACGTTGCGGAGCGGTTCTACGAATCGGAACCCCACTCCGTTTTCGTCCGCATTCGCGACTGCATTACCGGTGCGCAACGCAGTCACGACATCCTCGGGCGGTGTGGGATGCCGGAACGCATCGTGAAAGAGCCGTCCATCGGCGTCGTGCAGTGTGAGTGCGCGAACGGCGCCGCCTTGTCCCACGTCATCGAGGAAACCCGTGATCAGTCGGCCGAGTCCGGCCTGCATCACCTGCTCGAGCACCGTCTCGGTGAGAAGCGTCAGCGTTTCCTGCTGCGACGCCTTCGGACCATCGAACGCGACGATCAGCGTGCTGCTGTCGATGGACTCCTTCTTCTCGTGGCACCCCAGGCAGCGCGGCTCTGCGAGCAGCGTTACTGTCCGCACGAAACCGGACTTGTCCGTCGCGAGCGGTTTGCCGTAGGCGAGTTTTCTGGTGGGCGAGTACACCGCAATACCACGGACGCCGGGCACGCGGGCCGCGACCGCGGTGAAGTACTCGTCAAACTGCGGCGCGCGCGGCGCGAGCATCACGCGATAGAATCCGTCGCGGATGATTTCGGTGAATGCGTCGAGGTTGTCGCCGGCGCTGTCGGTGGCGGCGAGGGGGCGCGTCTTGCTGCGCTGCACCGATGACGCCGGATCGATGGTGAGCACGCCGAGCATCGGGCGTCCCACGTGACAGCCTTCGCATCGACTGCCGCGCATGATCGGCAATGAACGAGCCGTGCCTTTCTCCACGGTCTTGCCGCTGGCAATGGCGTCGCGAACTGGAGCCGGCACTTGATTGGGCGGCGGCGCGGCCCCCTTCTCACCGAACACTTCGTCGCCCTGCGCCGAGAAGACGCGCACGCCAGCACTCGGCACGCGCGACTTCACCTCGGCAACGAGCTGACGGACCATGCGGCCGTCGCCCTCGAGCATCGTGGTGCGCACGCTGGCGCCGATGCTCGCCGCGAGACTGTTCGCGGATTCGCGGTGCAGTCGTTCTGAGGAGCGCAACAGCGTGCGAGCTCCAACCATGGCGGCCAGCGCAAATCCAATGGCCACTGCGATCACGACGAGTACGCCGAGTCTGACGGCGAACCGTTGCTGAGTCTTGTCGAACATTGAGAGCCCTCCTGAGGCGCGACGGGGCGCAGGTCTCCCGGAGAAGCTCGATGCAACGGCCGTTGCCCGGTATGGCAAGTAACCGACCGGGATGCGGGGAATTACCTGATATAGGTGTGTGCCGCCGTATCTCTGTTACCGGTGTCGCGGTGGCGCGCAGACTCGCGCCCCGCATGGACGCCGCGGCATCACACGGTGTGTGGCGGTGGCGTCTCGTGGAGCGTACATTCGGTGTGGACGAAGCTCAACACCGGCAACGCGGTTTCCTCAACGGCGAAGTCTATGGGCGCTACGATTCTCACCACGCTCGGTAGCATCGCGCTCGTCGCGCCTGATGGCCGCGAACTGCGCGCTGTGCTGCAGCAGCCAAAACGATTCGCACTGCTCGTGCATTTGGCGCTCGCGCAGCCCGGCGGATTCGTTCGCCGTGAACGCATGCTCGCCATGTTTTGGCCGGAGAGCGACGAATCGCATGCACGCGACGCCCTCAACTCCTCCGTGCGCTTTCTGCGGCGCGAGTTGGGCGACGAAGCGATCGTAAGTCGTGGTGACAGTGAGCTCGGCGTATCGGCTGAACACATCGAGTGCGATGCGGTGCAACTCTTGGCGGCGTTCGCCGAGCAGCGCCACCACGACGCGGTCTCATGGCACGGTGGTCCATTGCTCGACGGGTTTCACATCTCAGGGGCGGCCGGCTTTTCTGACTGGCTCGATAGCGAACGCGTGCGGCTCCGCGACATAGGGGCCACGAGCTCGAGGCGCTACGCAGAAGTACTGGCCAAGTCTGGCGACGCCGATGGTGCCGCGCGTCACTTCCGGATCGCCGCCGATCTGGCCCCCTACGACGAGGGGGCCACGCGCCGGCTCGTGGAGTTCTTGGCGGAAGTGGGCGATCGAGCCGGCGCGCTTCACGAACTTGCAAAGCTCACGGAGCGGCTCGCGAACGAGTTCGATGCGAGCCCGTCGCCGGACACGCGTCTGTTGCTCGAGCGGGTCCGCCACGCGCTGGCGGCGCGTGATTCCCGTACGAGCGGGAACTGACGCGCCGCCAGCAGACCTGACCCCACTGGTTACGATTACGGGTTCCCGGATCGCGCGAGCGCGTACTGCCGCGTCTGCGCGGTCACCTCGGCTCGGCGAAGCAAAAAGTTCACACGTTCCAATTGCACCATGGCCCGTGACCTCTGGCCGGCTTCCGCCCACAGGAGCGATGCATCGGCGCGCGCGCGGATCTCGATCTCGATGTCGTGGGCGCGCCCTGCCTCTGACGCGAGGTCGGTGAGCGTGCGGGCGGCTTCGATCAGGCCGTTCCGTGCGTACTGAGAGTTGGCCAGCTGCCGGTACGCGGAGACGTTAAACTCGCCATGACGCCGCTGATTGTCGATGAAGTCGCGAAGTATGTGTTCCGCGTCGCGATAGTTGCCATCGGCAATAAGCCCTGACGCCGTGGTGATGGCGTCGGCTGCCGGAGTAACGACGGGCGACCCAGCCTGCTGAGCCGCGGCCGCGGAGCCGAAGATCATGAGACCGAGGAGGATGGAGCACGAGCGCTGCGTGGTGATCATAGTGCCTCCCGCAACGGGGGGTGAAGGTTCACGGAAGACGCTAGGAGGAGGGGCTGAGCCCAGCGTGAGCGGCGGGTGATTCAGCGCTGATCTGGGGCTGATTTGGGGATGGTGCGTTCGCAGGCGACGTGGGAGCGTCTACACCGCTGCTCGAGCGGCATGTTGACGGCGCGGACAGATTCTCGCATGCTTGACGCGACCTTCCATGCGAGGCGTCACGTATGGCGAAGCAGCAAGAGAAGAACAGGCCGGGTGAGAACGTTGGACCGATCATCCAGTCCAACGATCCTACAGTGGGAAAAACCGCCGCTCAGCTATCGGGGACGATTGGCGGGTGGGCGTGGGACGGCAGGCGGCACTGCCTCGTGATGCTTTCGTGCCGGCACGTCTTCTCCAACCAACAGTACAAGGCCGTATTCGGCGTGAACGGCCTGTTGGCTGATGTGTTCACGACGCCAACAGAACGCCCGGGCTACGATCTCGACGCGTCTGTCGCCGACCCATTGACGCCCGTGACTGCAAAGTTCGAGATCCAAGGGCTCGGGATGCCCGCGATCTTCAGGATCGCCACGTTTTCTCAGGACACACCTGTCACCGCGTATTCTCTCATGAAGGGGGAGAAATTCACGGGTACACTGCGCGGCGCGGAGCGTCTCGACGCGCCCCTAACCTCCGCCGGCAAGCAATATGACTCGAAGCCGTATTACGCGCTCGACGCAGACCCTGGAAGCGAGAAAGGCCTCGTGCATGGAGATTCCGGTACCCTCGTGATGGCAGCGGAGAATGAGCGCTCGTCGCTGGAGTCGCTGTTCGATGCGCCGTTTGCCTGCGGCTGGTACTTCTTGGAGACGTCGAGGCTGAAGAGGTTCGGGTCACGCGCAATCTTCTCGACGCTGTCCACCGGGACGCGGGCGCGGAGGTAATCCACGTCGTCGTCACGAAAGTTGATGGTGCCACCCATCGCGAGAATCGTTTTCGCGAGTTTGGCGTTGGCACCTCTGGCGGAGGCGATCACCAGCGTGAGTTCCTTCTCACCGCGCGCGCGCGCCGCGGCGACTTCGGCGCGCGAGTCCTTGAAGAGAAAGGGCCGACGTGCGGACTGGCCTGAGGCACTGATGGCGGTACACGCGGCGACAGTGTACAGGATGATGCAGTTGAGAGGGCGCATGGGACGAACGTGCGGCAAATGGAACGAGACCGCAAGCAGGCGGTGCACCGCTTGAGGATATCGCGAGGCCTGAGCTGTCCATCGCAACCCTCTAGCCGGACACGCCAAGCGAGAAGCCCCTTCGGGCCTCGCTCGTGATGCGGGGCCGTTGTTCTTCGCCTACAGCTCTTTTAACGCCTTCTTGACCTGCTCGAGGTTGGGATTCAACCGAAGGGCCGCTTCATAGGCCTGACGCGCGCCAGCCTTGTCACCCTTCTTCGCGAGGAGTTCCCCGAGTCGGAAGTTCACGGCGACCGGAGCGGGATTCCCGTCCACGCCGATTGCGCTCGACGCCAGCACGCGGCGGAGTGCCTGCTCGCCGCGGTCGAGCTGTTTTCCAGCGGCCGTGGCCACACGCCCAAACCAGAAAAGTCCGGTGAGGTTGTCCTTCTGGTTGGACACAAACTTGTCCATCACCGCGAGCGCTTCGTCGGCGCGACGATTGTTCGCAAGAAACCCCGCGAGGCTCGTGGCAGCGGGGGCGCTGTCTGGGAACGCGGTCCACGCCGCACGGAACTCCCGCTCCACGGCGACCAGATCCTTTTCGCGATTCGCGATATTGCCACGCGCGATATGTCCGCGCAGGCGATTGATCTTGAATATCGCCTCCGCCTGTTCGTGTGCCTTCTCCATGCTCCCACCCATCACAGACGGTGCGATCATATAGAACTGCAGCATCCCCTCGCGCGCGGAAATGTTCGAAGGATCGAGTTGTACCGTACGCTCGAACTCCGCCTTGCATCGACGCGCGAGAAGCGGCTGACGAAGCACATTGGCTTTCTGCGCGACCACCCCGAGTGCTCGCGCGAGGCCAAGATGGTACTCGGCGGTCTTGTCGGAGGCGGCAATCGCCTTCTCGAAGGCCTTCACAGCCGCATCACCATCGTTGGCCTGCAGGGCGGCCATCCCCTGCTTGAATGATTCACTCCCCGCCTGCGCCGTCAGGAGTGCTGGAATAGCAAGCATGCCGATGATGACAAGGCTGATGCAACGCTTCATGAGATTACCAGGCACGTTCGAGGTCTCGGAGTTTGCTTCGCAGCTGAAGATCGCTCTCGCAGCGCGCGCGAACTGGTGTGAAGTTCCCAGCAGTGGGTGGAGACGCCACCGTGTTAGTTCCTGAGAATCGACTCGATGCGTCGGTCTGGTATGAGCCACATGAGGGCCACTGTGAAATAGATACCCATGGAAAGCCATTCGTTAACGAAGGCTAGGGGAACTGCGGCGACATACGCCACGAGAGAAACCTTTCCCTTGAAATCACTGCCGATGGCTTTGGCCAATACGGAGTCATTGCCATGGTACTTCACGAGCACGCGCGCGAGGTTAAAATAGGCGCCGCCTGCCATGAGTAGTACAACCCCGTAGAGCGCGACCGGCACCGTGTGAAACTGGTTCTCGCCCATCCAGCCAGTGACGAACGGGATCAATGATAGCCAGAATAACAGATGCATGTTCGCCCACAGAATGGGGCCATTCACTTTCTGAATTGCATGGAAGAGGTGGTGGTGATTGTTCCAGTAGATACCGACGAATGTGAAGCTGAGCACGTAGCTGACGAATACGGGAATCATCGGCCGAAGAGAAGCGAGGTCGTCTCCGTGGGGAACCTTCATCTCGAGAGCCATGATGGTGATGATAATGGCGATCACGCCATCGCTAAATGCTTCAAGCCGGTTTCGTCCCAATCGTAGGCTCCTTGCGGATAAGGTCTAACGTCTACGCTTCCGCTGCAGTCGAATGAAATAGCGCGCGCGATGCGCACGCACAATAGCTCGGTTGTCTGCTGCACGCGTTTGTTGGGCAGCAGCTCGCGACGGCTCGTCGGTACATCAGATCTCTCCGTGACCCAGCACTCTGGCGACCGCGGTGATGGTATTCCAGTTGCGTGTGGTGACCGGAACCCCAAAGAGCCGGTCGAACGTGCCGAGGTAGCCGATGGCCTTCATGTGGCGCCGGTACACGCCGGTACACGCCGAGTCCGGCGCAGAGCGAGGCGAAGCACACGACGAGGGCTCGGAGACCACGGCGAATTTCGTTCGCTATCACATTTCGCGTCCGCTGTAGATTCCGGTTGCCAACTGACTCGTCGCGTGGCACTATCCCCGCATCTCTTTCCGGGCAGACCCATGCGCACTCGACTCCCGTCGCTCGTCCTCCGCTCCACGCTCGCGGCGTGCATTGCGCCAATCGTGCTCTCGGCGCAACAGGCGCCGCCGCAGCCCGGCACGAAGTGGACGGACGAGCAGCTGCTCAAGGCGGTCGCGCCGACGCGCGCCGGCCGCAAACTCACACCCAAGGTGTGGCCGAACGGCGCGCGCGTCGCCGTCTGCCTGACCTTCGACGTGGACAACGAGAGCTACCTGCTCGCCGCGGGCCAGACGTCGCCGACGACACTCTCCGCCGCCGATTTCGGTGCGCAGGAAGGACTGCCGCGGATCCTCGCCTTGCTCGACAAGTACCAGCTCCCGTCGTCGTTCTTCATCCCAGCCGTGAGCGCGCTGCTCCACCCAGAGCAGATCCCGTCCATTATGAAGTCGGGACGCCACGAGATCGGCGTGCATGGGTGGATCCACGAGTTCCCGCCCTCCACGGGCAGCGCGGCGGAGGAGGAGCGGCTGCTCAACAAGGCGATCGATTACCTGACGACGGCGACGGGCAAGCGCCCGGTCGGCTACCGCGCGCCGGCGTGGGCATTCAGCGAGAACACGCTCGGCCTCGTCCGGAAATCCGGCTTCCTTTACGACAGCAGCCTGCAGGACATGGACGAACCATTCGAGATCGTCTCGAACGGCGAGGCCACTGGGATCGTGGAACTCGGCATCGACTGGACGCTCACGGAGACGCCGTATCTCGGGCGCGGCGGCACGCTCCCGCAGCCGGAACAGCTGTTCAAAGTGTATCGCGACGAGTTCGACGGCGCGTACGCACAGGGCACAACGTTCATCCTCACGTTGCACCCGCACGTCACGGGGCATCGCGCGCCGATGAAGGCGCTCGAAGAACTCATCATGTACATGAAATCGAAGCCGGGCGTCTGGTTCGCGACTACGGAGCAGGTCGCGCGCTACGTGAAGCAGCAGGCCTCGATGAAGTGAGCGGTCGTGCGGGTGCTCAGCTCCGAGTGCTCGTCCAGTTGCAGCACCGACCGACGGAAAGCGGAAGATTTCGAGCGTCAACAGGGCTGTCTTAATCGTGACGTATGGTTGCCGTCTTCCGAAGAGAGTTAGGCCGATTTGCGCGGCCGCCGCGGTCGCGTCGACCGCGCCATCTCCTCGACAAACGTCCGCAACACCGCGTTCATGCGTGATTGGTAGCGCGGCCCGCCAGAGCGAAACCACTCGAGGACGTCGGCGTCCACACGAAAGGAGATTGCTTCCTTCGTTGTCGGCACCACGACTTTCGCGTGCTTCCAGAAATTGTCTGGGAGCAACGGCAACTCTGCCGGCGCGGTGCGCGCGATCTCGGCGTCGGTCACGCGGCGCAGGCGCGCGAGGTCCGCGCGGCCTTCTTTCGCGGTGTTAACGAACTTCGGTCGCTTTGGCATAACGGGCTCGCTCCTTCCGGCTGCTGACACGGGCGCTGATGATTCGACGCACGCTCCACCGAAGACCTGCGCGGCGAATGCAAAGTCAAAGCCGCGCGTCCGAAAGTTTTCGTCGCGCTTGGCGGGGTCCCACGTGTATCCCACCGGAATAATCTACAAGTGTATATACAATAGCGCAAGCCGGAAATTCGTCCTAACGAAGATTAGGCGACCTGGAGCGGCTTGATGTGGGCCATCTCGGCCTTGAGTCCTTGAGCGGCGTCCCACAGATCGACTCCCCTCTGCAGGTTCAGCCAGAACTCCGGGGAATTGCCGAAGAGTTTCGCTAGGCGCAGCGCCATCTCTGGGCTGACCGCGCGGCGCTCGCGCAGTAGCTCGTTCATGGACTGCCTCGACACGCCGGCGGCTTCCGCCAGCGCGACAACCGTCAGTCCGTAGTCCGGCAGAAAATCTTCCCGGAGGATTTCACCGGGATGAATCGGCCGACGCATCAGCGATCGCGTGTTGGGAATGCTCACAGGTCGAACCTCGTTAGTGGTAATCGCAGAACTCGACGTCGTGCGCCTCACCCTCAACAAAGCGGAAACAGATCCGCCATTGATCGTTGACGGCGATCGCGTGCTGGCCTTTTCGGTCCCCTTTCAATGCATGGAGTCGATTGCCGGGCGGCACTCGAAGGTCGTCAAGGCGCGCGGCGACGTGCACGGACTCGAGCTTCCGCAGCGCGCGCCGCGCAAGGTCCGCAGGGACACGACTCGCCCGGCCGGTGACGAAGAGCGCCTCGGTACGGCGGTCGGCAAAGGTCTTGATCACGGAAGTAATGTAACACGTCACGTGACACGTGTCAATATCTCTCGGATCGACTAACGAATTGGAGTTCTGCTGCGGACGCATCCAAATAAAACGCGGCCGTGAGGCGACCGCTACCAACGCCATCCGCGTTCGCCAGCAGCAGCGGCCGCTTAGCCAGTGGTACGGCGGCGCCCGAAAAACCATCGAGGGACACGATCGCGATACTCGACCCACGCCGCACCGTGTGTGCGCGCCAAGAGCGGCTCTTCGGCGAACACGATCCGCAGGTGAAACGCCGCGGCGAGGCACACGGCATAGAACGCAAGCGTGGAGGACCGGAACCCTATCGCCCATCCGACGACGATTGCCAACACGCCGACGTACATCGGATTGCGAGAGTACTTGTAGATTCCGTCGCGCACCAAGGCTTGCGGCGGGTCCCACGGAGCGAGCGTCCCCCGTCCCCTTACATAGAAGTCCCAGACGCACCACACCAGCATGGCACTGCCGAGCGCGACAGCAGCGATGGCCGTGGGCGAAAACGACGATGCTAATCGACTCGGGCGCAGCAGAAACAATGGAATCCAAAACGCCACTGTGCCGGGGAGTACGAGGCAGGCGACCGTCGCGCGAAGGAACAAGGATCTCGGTTTCGTGAATCCCTCCTCGTCTGACTCACGACGGCGTTGGTCCGCTCCAGCGCACGTGAGACACCGGTTGCGCCACGCTACAGGCGCTCCGAGCGCATGGCTTCTTCAACCCAGGTGCCGTACTCCGCCTGCATGCATGTGCCACACGGTCGATAGCCGGCCGCGATGGCCGTCGCCTCGTCTGCGAAGAAGACCCGATGCTTCGCATATCCGGTGGGTAGCGAGCCGACCGCGCTCCGGCAGCCGAGACGCCCATAAATCTTCCGCCGGCGGTTCCCGCCAAGAGTGCCCGGTACCATACTCAGCACGTCCGTTCCGTCTGGGCCGATCAGTGTGTATTGTTTTGCGGTCATGCCCGAAAGATGAGACGGCGCGCGGTAGATGTCTAACGCCTCACCCGGACTACAGATGGCCTCCCTCCGCCTGCTCGTGGTTGGTGCCTCCCAGGGCACCGGTGCGCTCGCGGTCTCGGCCGCCTTGGCACGCGGCCACCAAGTCACCGCGTTCTCACGCAGCCCCCAGAAGCTCACGATCGAGCATGCGTCGCTCACGAGGCGAGCGGGGAGCTTTCACGATGCCGCCGCCGTGGATGCCGCGGTGGTGGGGCACGACGCCGTAATCATCACCGCCCATTCGTCGCTCGCGGGGTTCAAGGAGAACCCGACCTACGTCTCGTCGGGCATCGCGCTCGTGATCGAGGCGATGAAGCGCCACGGGGTGCCGCGGTTGGTCGTGGTCAGCGCACTCGGCTCAGGTGAGAGCCGCGTGCTCCTTGGCTGGTTCATCCGGACCATGCTGAAGGACGGCCTCCTCAAACTGCCGTCGCAGGAGCACGAACGGAAGGAGGCCCTGACGCGGGCGTCCGGCTTAGAGTGGGTCATCGCGCGCCCCGGTCGCCTCACGAATGGGCCGGCGCGCGGCCGCTACGTCAAGCGGGCGGAGATCTCCCCCGTCCCCGGCTCAATCTCCCGGGCGGACGTGGCGGATTTCCTGGTCACCGCCGCGGACTCGGACGCCTGGTTGGGCAAGGCGGTGCAGATCGGCGGATGAGCGCGGAGGTCGGCGAGGCGCTGCGGGCGTTGCAGGCGGAGTTGCGGGGGTGTGCCCGCCCTATTCGCCCGCGTCTCCACCACCGGCCGTGATTCTTACCACGAGTCCCGCGCCAGCGAGTCCGAGCCCGAGTCGCCCCTATGCCGCGGTGCCGACCCACGGTTTGATTCGGCGCAGCTTCCCCGCGAGCGCCCGCGCCGCCACTTCCGTATCGTGCTCCACTTGCGCTCGCAGCCAGTAGCCGTTGGACAGGCCAAAGAACCGGCACAGGCGCAGGTCCGTATCTACCCCAGCCCACGCACCCACCCGCCCACCCGAGCATCGATGCTCGCATGCTCGCATGCTCGGAGATCGCGCCGTATACTCTACCGACGCCGATCGAACTGCCTATCCCTACAGCCGTTCTGCGAGGAGTTGGGTCCATGAGATCGTTGGCAATCGGCGGCGGCACGCTGCTGGCACTGTGCGGGACGATTCTCGCCTGCAGTGACCACGGCCCCACCAGCACCGCGCCGCCGAGCAGCGGATGCGGCACGACCCTCTCGTTCACCGTGCTCCCGGTGCCACTCTCGGCCATCGCAACGGTGACGACCGTCGGCGGCATGGGTCCCCCGGTGCACACGGTTCCCACGGACCATGCCTACTTCTATCTCACGCAGACCGGGCTCACGCTGTCGGCACCCGGGCCGCTGCGCGTGACCACGATCACCCGCGCTCGCTACGTCACGTCAACCTTTCGCCAGGGCCAGATCGACTACAGCCTCACCGCCAACGCCTGCAACGGCTATCAGGTGGGCTTCAATCACGTCGCGACGGTGGTGGCCAGGATCGCAAGCCAGGACGGCGGCAGCTGCAGCACCTATTCCACCGCCAACGAAACAGTAGAGAGCTGCAGAAACCAATCAGCCGACGTCTCGTTCGCCGCGGGCGAGATGATCGGCACGGTGGGCGCGTTCTACGCAGGCTCGCCAACCCCGGGCGGAGCGTTCGACTTCGGAGTCTACAATCCGGCCAGCCAGAACTTCTTCGTCAACCCCGGGCGGTATCATGGGCTGACCCTGTCCGCCGTCTGTCCCTACGATCCGTTCACCGCCGACCTTCGCAGTGCGCTCTTCACGAAAATCGGCGATGGCCGCCTCGCGGCGAGCGGAGAGACGCCGGTCTGCGGCACGATGAGCGTCGATGTGTCGGGGACGGCGCGCGGCGTGTGGGTACTGCAGAGCGCCCCGGTGAAGCAGGAAGGAGACGAGACGAACTTCGCGGCGCTCGCTCCACATCCGCTCTACCCGCAGAGCGGGCAGGCCATCGCCATTGGGCTGCCGACGCTCAATAGCAGCATCGGCTCGGGGCTCACGAAGTACCCGCGAGCGGCGTCTGGTCGCGTGAACCGGCAGTTCGCGGACGTAACGGCTGATGGATCCATCTACTGCTACGTGCACGACAACGCCTCGGCGGGCTTCTCCTATTTCGTGCGCCTCGGATCGGGAAACGTGCTCACCATTCAGAGGGTGAACCACAGCGTCGGGGCGACTCCGTGCGGGAGCGATCCTTCGACGTGGGCGTTCGGCGGCACGGCGGTGACGTTCATTCGGTGAGCGTGAGAGAAGCCGCGGGGGGAACGTCACCGAGCATTGAACTTGATGCAAGCGGCTTCGGAACCTGGTGCTTGACCGTCTCTTCAGCGACGCACGACGGGCCCGGCACCTGCATGGTGCGTCAGGCAGGGCCACGGTATGTTCCGGCGATCATGCGAACGACTCCCATGCGCGGGGAACCGCCAGTGTGTTCGTCGCGACGAGTGATGGCGCGACCGTGGCCCGCGATCATCGCGGCCGGTGCGGCGCTGTGGCTGTCTGTTGCGTGCCGGAGCGAGGGCTCGGGCCCGACGGCCTCTGGCACCAGCACCTCCGGTCGCAGCTGTGCCACGCCGCTGCTGTTTTCCGATTACATCATCGATCCCGGGTCGGTGAAGGTCGTATCGCAAATCGGTATTGTGGGCGGCGGCAACACCGAGCTCGTGGGCCGATCGTACGTCTTTGCCAAGGACGGACTCGACGGCTTGCGGCTGCCGCTCTCCGCGCCGACTGATCTCGACGTGATCGGTGCCGCGCACTACCAGCCAAGCGGCACGCCGCCCGGCTACGTGGCCGACTGGTCGCTCCTGCTCGACGCGGGGTGCGGTACCCGGATCGAGTTGTATCACGTCAAGGATATCGCTGACGCCATCAAGTCCGTTGCCTCAACGACCATTGCCACGACGAGCGCGTATCAGAGTCTGTCGAAGCGCGTGCCGTTCCGCTCGGGCGAGACGTTCGGCTGGTACATCAAGGGCGTGAACTCGATCGCGTGGGATTTCATCGTGCATCGCGATGCCGTGACCAATGCGTTCGCGAACCAGGCGCGCTACGTCGCGTCCAACAGCAACCTCTTGCATGTGGTCTGCCCCTACGACCTGTTCACGGCGAGCAAGAAGGCGGCGTACTATGCGCTCATCGGGACCGTGGGCGGCACGCCGGTGCCGGGCGCTTCGTGCGGTACGGTAGAGCGCGACGTGGCCGGAACACCCGCGGGACAGTGGTTTCTGAGTGCCGCGTTCGGTTCGTCGTTTCCAAACACCAAGGACGGCAACTATGGCGATCCGCTGCCGATCGTCCTCGGTGCGGATCGCACGGTGTACATCGGCCACACCGGGCCGACCGACGACCTGCGCATTGAACAGGCGAATGCGACGTGGCGCGATCCCGCGACGATCACCACGTCGTGGTGCTACCAGCCGTCCACGCTCCCCGCGTCGTCGGCCGCCTGGCTGTGGCTACGGATGGCGGGCGCGACGACGATGGACGTGGCCTACGGTTCCGCCGGTGGCTGTCCCGCCGTATTTCCGGCCGCCGACGCGCGGCGTTACTACCGCTAGGGCGCAGCTTGATCGAGAGGTCCGCCGGCATACGGAACACACGCATGCCGAGTAGACTGGCATCCGCGAAAACCCCGAGGACGCGCGCCCACCTGCTTCACTGACGCGGCCGTCGGTCACCAACTGCCGTTATGCCGCGGCGCGCGGATGCTCGCTTGGCTGGACTCGACAGGCGCAGTAGGTGAAGGCCTGAGTTGCACCGCTCGGCGTGGTGTGCAACTCGCGGTGACTTTCGATCAGGGCGAATGGCCGCCCGAACGCCGCATGCAACTGCGCCGGCGAGTAGCGCGCGACGTCGAGCCCGCTGCAGCGCGTCGGTCCGTCTTCCACAAACGTCGCGACGATCACGAGCCCACCAGGACGCACCGCGCGCTGCACTTGCTGCACATAGCGACTCCGGTCCTGCTCCGTGGTGAGGAAGTGAAACACGGCGCGATCGTGCCAGACGTCGAATCCTTGCGCGGGCAGCGTGGCATCGAGGACGTCCGCTGCCATCCACTGCACGGTGGACGCCCTCGGACCAAGCCGAGCGCGGGCGATCTCAAGCGCTGCTGCCGACAGGTCAAGCACCGTGAGCGCGTCGTATCCGGCAGTCGAGAGCGCGTCCACCAGTGTTGACGCGCCAGCACCAATATCGACGATGGCGGCGTGCCGATCAGGGCTCAGCGCCTCGATGAGCTGCTTGGAGAGGCGAGCCTCCGCCTGGAACCAGCTCACCTGCACGGCGCCTTTCGTGCGGTAGACGTGCTCCCAATGCTCAGCGCGAGACATACTCTCTCTCCTTAGCTCCGGCGGGTCCACGTCGGCATAACGAGAAGAGTTCTGCTGCGCGGCCCAATGGCCGCTCACATTGAGGCTACGCCATCGGGACTCGATTAGGACAGCCCGCACCGCGGCGGCAGCCACTCGTGGTTAGATGACACCCTGACATATGTCGGGGTTGACATATACCGCTACTGACATATCTTTTCCCCATGGCGTCGACCGACAAACCGCTCGTCTGGCTCCGAGGCGAGGTGAAAACGCCCCCTTTTTCTGCCGCGGCGCGGCTGGAGGCCGGCGCCTTGCTGCGTCGGCTGCAGCATGGGGAAAAGATCGGCATGCCCCACGCACGGCCGATGCCGTCGATCGCCGCACGCTGCCACGAGCTACGGATTGTCGACGCCGGACGCACGTGGCGGTTGATCTACCGTCTGGACGCCGACGCCGTTGTGATTGCCGACGTGTTCCAGAAGACCACGCAACAGACGCCAGCTCGCGTGCTCGCGGACTGCTCACGACGCTTGAAGCTGTATGATCGACTGACTCAGGAGGATTGACATGGACACCAAGAAGCGGAAGCGGCTCGAGGCTGGCGGCTGGGCCGTGGGCGACGCGGCGGATTTCCTGATGCTCACGCCGACGGAGGCGGCCCTCGTGGAGATGCGGCTCGCGCTCAGCAAGTCCCTGCGCGAACGGCGCCTCGCGGGCGGTCTCACCCAGACCCGCCTGGCGAAGCAGCTGGGGTCGAGCCAATCCCGCGTGGCCAAGCTGGAAGCGGGCGATCCGAGTGTCTCGCTCGAACTGCTGATCCGGGCACTGCTCTCGGTTGGAGCGAGCCGGAAGGACGTGGCGCACGCTCTCGGTCGCCGCGTGGCGTGAGTGTCATCTAACGAAGAGAGTTCTGCTGCGCGGCCCGCGAGCCGCTCAGATTGATGCTATGCCATCGGCACGCGGCGCGCGAACCACCAGTGCGAGTGGCCGCACCGCGTCTGCAGCAACTCGTGGTTATACCGAGCCGCGCCTACGCCGCGCTGCCGACCCATGGCTTGATGCGGCGTAGTTTCCCCGCGAGTGCCCGCGCCGCCACCTCGGTGTCGTGCTCCACCTGCGCTCGCAGCCAGTAGCCGTTGGACAAGCCGAAGAACCGGCACAGGCGCAAGTCCGTATCCGCGGTGATCGCGCGTCGACCGGCGACGATCTCACCGAGGCGCTGCGCCGGTACGCCGATCTCCTTCGCCACGCGATACTGCGTCAATCCCATCGGCACGAGGAACTCCTCGCGCAGCAGTTCGCCGGGGGTCACTGGCTTGAGATGTGCCATGGTCGTCTTCCCTCAGTGATAGTCCACGATTTCGACATCTTCCGCGCCCGCTGCCGTCCAGCGAAAGCACACGCGGTACTGATCGTTCACGCGTATCGAATGTTGTCCCGCGCGGGTCCCTTTGAGCGCCTCCAATCGGTTGCCTGGGGGGACGCGGAGATCACTGATCCGGCCGGCGATCTGCAACTGGCGGAGCTTGCGGCGCGCGACGGTCTCGATGTTGACGAACCGCCCGACGCGTTGCCCGAGCGCCAGCGCCTCCGTATCGGCATCGCGGTACGAAACGATCATCCGGTATAGTAACACGTCGCGTGCATAACGTCAAGCGTGATTATACCGCATCCATAGGCAAATCGTTTCTGCTTCGGGCTAACGAATAGAGTTATGCCGCGCCGCGCTTTGACTGCGGGGCTAGCGCACGTTCCACTAGGCGCGGATTTGCTGCTACGACGCGCAGCAACGCTAAGGCCGGTCCGTTGGGTACGCGCCGGCCCTGCTCCCAGTTCTGGAGCGTGGCGATGCTGACGCCGATCATCTGCGCAAACTCACTTTGCGACTTGCTCAGGCGCTCGCGGATCGCCGCCACATCGGCGGCGCGGTACGTAAATCGCCGCGATGCGCGCGCATCACCGCGGCGAATGCGCCCGGCTTGCCGCACGCTACTGACCAGCTCTTCGAATGCATCCTGTTTCATCGAAATTCCTCATTAACTAGATGGCGCAGCGTGCGGACTTGGGCCGGCGTCAGATCGCCCTGGACGTTCTTGCGGTACGCGAACAGGCAATAGAAGGTCGCGCGTGCCGGATCCCAGTAGTAGATGATGCGCACACCGCCGCGTTTCCCGCTCGCGCCGGTCGCCCATCGTATCTTGCGCAGGCCGCCGGACCCTCGAATGACTGGACCTTGCTCCGGACGAAGCATCAGCGCGAGCTGAAACGCGCGGTAGGCGTCATCCGCCAGATACTCGCGGATCAGGCGCGTGAAGACAGTCGTCTCGACGAAGTGCACGAGGAAGTATACGCCATTGACGTATAGGCGTCAAGACTGGCACCATTGCCCATCCCGGCGGCATAACGCGTACGGTTAGGCGGCGCTGTCAGCACGACCATACCCGGATGATCGTCACCGCACAAATCTCCGTGTGCCCTCTCACTTGCGCCACGCCGCTTTCGGCGCCTCGCGAAGTCGATGCTCGCCGAAGAACGCCCACATCTGAGTCGTGGCGTCAATGGCGTCGCTTGCAGGGCCCACCATCCAGGTCGGCATCGGTTTACCACCGGGCCATTGATGCCCTCCTCCCTGAACGGTATAGAGCACCACCGCCGCGTCGTCAGCACAGTGCGTGTATACGCGACGGGTGACATCCACCGCCACCGCTGCATCGACGGGGGTCATTCCGCATCGATTTCTTCGCGCCCAATTCTCCGCCCATCCAGGAATGCTCGGATACGGCTCGGGGTTCGGCGCGAACCTGGTCGGTGCGAACATGGACGACGCAAGACCGCCGTTGTATGGAACAATCGGATCGGCGGTTCCATGAAACGCTATGATCGGCACTGGCCTACGATCCGTACACCAGCTCCACGGCAGGGTTTGAGCCGCCGCCGCCATCCCGACAGCCGCGATCCGATCGGACAGCGTGCAGGAGAGCACAAACGCCATGCCCCCGCCATTGGAGAACCCGTTTGCATAGATCCTGGTCGGATCGATGTTGTAGGCTGCTTCGAGCGTGTCGATCAACTCCGAGATGAATCGGACGTCCCTCATGAGACCAGCTCCGCGCTCCACGTGCCAGATTCTGGGCCCCTCGTGGAGTCCTGCCGGGTAGACGACGATGAACCCATGGCTCTCGGCCAGCCGGTTCCACCGGCTCGCGTTCATTTGGTGGGCCGGCCACACGGCCGCGCCGTGCATGCTGATGACAAGCGACGTCGCCTTGGCACGGTCGTAGCTGCTTGGGACATAGAGCAGGTACTCGCGCTTCTGACCCGAGGAGACGATCGTGCCATTGGTTCGATCCAAAACGGCTATGGACGCTACGACAATCAGGACCGACACAACCGACAGGCTGACAATAGCTAGCACTGTCCCGATGACAATCTTCCTGATCTTCATGGTCGTCCTTGAAGGTGCGGCCGCCTAACGCTCGCGTTCTATTGCCGGCCCACAATACGGGGCGCCGGCCGAGCGCAGCGAGGAATAGGCGCATCCTTATGGCCGCTGTCAATAGCAACGCAAGGTTAGACCGCACGTCGGCGCACTGACTCGGTTATCGCCCCTGCCGCAGGCCGACGTCGGCGCGCGGACCACTCCGCGTGACGGCGGATTCCGTCGTGCGCGTGTTAAGGGCCGCAGAACGAGCGCGGCGGCGCGACACAGGCGGTCACCCCGCCGCCTCGGCGTCGATGCGTTGCTCTCGACGTTGCTGCGCGATGGTTACGGCTTCTTGGATTCGCCGTACGCGCGTCGGCGCTTTGACCGCGTCGTCGATCCGGCGAATGATGTACTGCTGTTTGCCGGGCGGTAGCGACAGGAAGGCCTCGAGCACCTCGTCGGCGACCAGCGCGCGCCGCAGATCGTCGGGAAGCTCGACGTGCGCACGATCCAGCACGGTGACGCGCACCCGGATGCGATCCCCGGTCGTGCTCTTCGTTTCCTGCCGCACCTTCGCCTTGATGCGTAGGTAGTGCTGGCCACCCCCGACCGGGAAGAGACTCACCTGGAACGGCTCCGATTCGTTCACTTGCGCCAGCACCAGGACCGGGCCCGCAGTGCCCAACGCGGCGGTGATGGCGGCGGGCACGGCGACGGCGCAATAGTTCATCCCTTCCGCCCAGTTCTCAAGCACGGCATGGAACGATAGGTGCTGTCCGGCGATCGGGCCCGTCTTCATGGGTGCCGGTCGCCGGAGCATGGCGGGTGCGCGTGGGACGAAGTCATGGACGTGGCGCCCGTTGGAGATTATCGCCCTGGAGCAGGCGGTCGTTCGTGCGGTCTAACGAGTAGAGTTCTGCTGCGCGGCCCGTGGGCCGCTCACATAGATGCTACGCCAGCGGTACGCCGCGCGCGAGACATAATTCGGCCAGTCCGCACCGCGGCGGCAGCAACTCGCGTTAGGATGCGCGCGGCGCGGACGGCGAGTCGCGCAGGCGCTCGTCTACCAGCCGGTGAATCCAGCGCGCAAGTCACTCACCATGAACGCCAGCGAACGCCCCCACGCTTTGCGGCGATTGGCGAAGCCGACAACAGGCACCGCGAAGGCCAGCACTTCCAGAATCGCGAAGAACATGTCGTGGTACCCTTGCAAAGAGAAAAGATGACTGGCGACAACCTAACGCTGGCTTCTGTTGCGAGCGGACCGCACGATGGTTCACCCTGCGCGGATGGTCGGTCCGCTCGGCAACAGCAAGCATCGTTAGGCCGCGCCACACGGACGTTGCGTCGAAAGGGCCCGTAGCGCAACGGAACGGTGACGGTCCGCGGCCGAGTCGGGCGTATGCTCGGCGCTCCTTGGTCCCGGAGCGCGCATGCCCGACGCGGCCTCGGTGGCGCGCGGCGTCTACAAGCCCCGACGTCCCCAGGCGTCGCCGCTCTTTCGGTTGGTATCGGACCTTCTGCATCGCCTGCAGACGGTCTACGACGAGCGCTTCGCACGCGAGTACGGCCCGTGGCGCCCCGTGGTCGCGAAGGTCGCCGACAAGTTCCTCGAATGCGGCGTGCTCGACCACGGATTCGCGCGTATCCGGTGCGACGCGTGCACGCACGAGTATCTGCTCGCGTTCTCGTGCAAGTGCCGCTACTTCTGCCCCAGCTGTCACGCCAAGCGGTTGGCGATCTGGACGCAGTGGCTGGACACGACACTGCTCGCGCCGGTGCCGCACCGCCAAGTGGTGCTCACCATCCCCAAGCGGCTCCGCGCCTACTGTCTGTACC